>JAIWOE010000106.1 GCA_020217165.1 Desulfovibrio sp.
GGGCGATCCGGGCGGAAGGTTGAATGGCAAGGTTCCGGAAAAAAGGACGGTGGCCACGGCCGGACTTGTAGCGCCAAAGCCAGCGGGTATCAACCAAGGAGGTTGCCTTTTTCCGTGCGTCACTCTATGTATGAATGATGGCGCGATTTCGGCCGGCCCTGTGGCAACGCAACGGCTGCCCCATTGGCCCCCATTGCTTTCGCAAGGAGATGCTATGACGGACCATGCTTCCTGGAATCTTGAAACACTGGCGTTGCATGCCGGCCATGCTCCGGATTCGGACACTGGCTCTCGGGCCGTGCCCATCTATCAAACCACCAGTTATCTGTTCAAGGATGCCCAGCATGCAGCCGATCTCTTTGCCCTGAAGCAAAGCGGGTACATTTACACCCGCATCATGAATCCAACCACAGACGTGTTGGAAAAGCGACTGGCCGCCATGCACAACGCCTCCGCCGCATTGTGCACGGCCTCGGGCATGAGCGCCATCTTTTATGCCGTGCTGGCTATTGCCGGTACGGGACAGAACATTGTTTCCGGCTCCAATCTGTACGGCGGCACCAACACCCTCTTCAAGCACACCCTCAGCCGCATGGGCATCGAATGCCGGTTTGTGGATTCCTCGGACCCCGACAACTTTGTCCGGGCCATCGATGAGAACACCCGCCTGCTGTATTCGGAAACCATCGGCAACCCGCGGTGCAACGTGGATGATCTGGAGGCCATCGGCCGTATTGCCGAGGCGCACAAGATCCCGTTTATCCTGGACAATACCGTGGCGCCGCCGCCCATCTGCAATCCCTTTGACTTTGGCGCCCACCTGGCCGTCTATTCCCTCACCAAGATCATTGGCGGCCACGGCAACAGCATCGGCGGCGCCATTGTGGAGGCCGGCACCTTTGATTGGGGCGGCTCAGGCAAGTTCCCGGAAATCACCCAGCCGGACCCCACCTACCACGGCCTGAATTTCTGGGAGGCCCTGTGCGACCTGGAAGGCACGCCGTGCACGGCCTTTTGCCTGAAGGTGCGCACGGGCCTGCTGCGGGATATTGGCGCGGCCCTGGCGCCCATGAACAGTTTTTTGATTCTTCAGGGGCTGGAAACCCTGCCCCTGCGCGCCAGGGTGCATTGCGAAAATGCGCAAAAGGTGGCGGAATTTTTGGAAAGCCATCCGGCCGTGAGCTGGGTGAACTACGCCGGCCTGCCCAGCCACAAGGACCATGCCCGCTCCCGGCGGTACTTCCCCCTGGGCCCCAGCGCGGTGTTTGGCTTCGGCGTCAAGGGCGGGTTGGCGGCGGGCCGCAAGTTCATTGAGGCGGTGCAGCTCTGCTCGCACCTGGCCAATATCCTGGACGCCAAAACCCTGGTGGTGCACCCGGCCAGCACTACGCATTCCCAGCTGCTGCCGGAGGAACTGGCCGCGGCCGGCGTGCCGGAAGATCTGATCCGCATCTCCGTGGGGCTTGAGCATGTGGGCGATATCATGCAGGACCTGGATCAGGCCCTGCGTGCCTCCCAGCAGTGATTCGCTGGGAAGGCGCATCCGGTGAGCAAGGGAGGAGCATGGGCGTCATCAACGCGCACGATATCAAGCCGGGCATGGTCCTGGAAAAGGACCTCATCCTGTCCAATGGGCGTCGGCTCCTGCCGCGGGGAGCCGTCATCGAAGAAAAGCATTTGCGGATTTTCAAGGCCTGGGGGGTGACCGAGGCGGCCATCGCCAACGTGAGCCGGGAGGCGGCCGAATCCGACGCCCTGAGCACCCTGGAACCCCTGGCCCTGCAGTATGCGGCCTCCCTGTGCGAGCTGTATTTCCCGGTCCACGTGGAGGAGCAGCCCGCCCTGCAGGAGATCAAACGCCTGACCGTGCTGACCATCGCCCGGCGCATCATGCTTGGGGAGAACCCGCCCCGACCGGCCGTGGTGTGCACCGACGACGGACCCGCCGAACTGCATCCCGGCGAGACCGACCCCCGCCACGTGGCCGCCAGCCAGGTGGAGCTGGCCTCGTTTCCCGAGATCTGCCAACTGATACGGGAAGTTGCCAACGATCCACGAGCCTCCAGCACCCGGCTGGCGGAAATCATCAGCCGGGATACCAGCCTGTGCGCCAACCTGCTGCGTCTGGTCAACAGCCCGTTGTATGGCTTTCCAAATAAGGTGGATTCCATCCCCAGGGCCGTCACCCTCATCGGCACCCGGGAGCTGTGCACCCTGACCTACGGCGTGGTGGCCGTGCGGTTTTTCCGGGGCATCCCGTCCACGTATTTGGATATGTTGCGATTCTGGAAGCATGCCGCTGCCTGCGGCGTGTTTGCCCGCATCCTGGCCAGCTTTATCGGTGGAATGGACGAGGAGCGCGCCTTTGTGGCAGGCCTGCTGCATGATATTGGCCGGCTGGTGCTGGTGAGCAAGTACCCGGTGGCCTCGGCCCGGGCCCTGGCCAAGGCGCAATCCCAGAACCTGCCCCTGCACGAGACCGAGCTGGAGATATTCGGCTTTCACCATGCCAGGGTGGGCAGCCACCTGCTCAAGGCCTGGCACTTCCCCGATTCCCTGCGGGACATGGTGAGCTTTCACCATGAGCCCCTCAAGGCGCACACCGTGCAGGAAGCGGCAATGCTGCACCTGGCGGATGTGCTCAGCGTCTCCATGGATCTGGCCACTGGCGGCGCGCCGCGGCCGGTGCCGCAGCTGGAGCCCGGGGCCTGGGAGGCGGTGGGGTTGCCCATCTCGGTACTGGAGGCAGCCTACGGGCAGTTTGACCGGCAGTTCAAGGAAGTTCTGAGCGTGCTGATGAACAACGAGGCCTGATACCGGCCTGGAAGGCGGCTCCTGTTCGATGCCGCTGGTGCAACGGCCATAAAAAACCGGGCTTCTGCGCATTCGCGGTGCGCAAAAGCCCGGTTCCGGATGCTTGGGCAAAGCGTTTTCAGGCATGCCCGAGCCGCGTTGGGCTCACGTTACATGCGCACGACGTTGGCTGCGCGGACGCCCTTTTCCCCCTGCTCAATGTCGAAAGTGACGCGCTCGCCCTCGTGCAGCGTCTTAAAGCCATTTCCCTGAATGGCAGAGAAGTGCACAAACACGTCGTCGCCTTCCTCGCGCTGGATGAAGCCGAACCCTTTCTTTTCATTGAACCACTTGACCACGCCTTGGAAACTCATACCAACTTCCTCCATCAGTTGTACTCACTCGCCCGACTACTCGTAAGAAGGCCGGCGGGCGCCCCGGCACGTTCTACAAGTTGCACGGCAACGCTCTTCCTGCGCGCCCGACAAGGGCGCTGCTGGTGCGTTGCGGTCTCCCCCCTCTGACCAGTTTCCGGCGTGTTTTCGGTACGACGTTGGCGGGTGCGAGGGGCGCTTGTGAAAGAACAGAACAAGCGCGTTCTCCATGATCTTTTCCAGCTGCGATTACTGCCTTTGGCCGAAAATGGCAAGGAGTTTTCACCAGTCCGTAAAAAAATCTGTGAGCGATGGCAGTGTGCTAGCGCATATTTGTCAAAACAGGGGCAGCCGCAGTCCGCAGGGAAAGTGGCTTACTTGATATCGATTGTGATAAAAATCACAAATACTGAAACGAGTTATCAGGGGAATTCGCAAAGGTCCCGCCCTGTTCCGTGGAGCAACCCCCCCCGCAGGGCACCCAAAAATCCTGCGCCCTCAGGCCTCGGAGTCCTCCTGCAGCAGGACTTCACGTTCCTCCTCGAAATCTGCGAACTCCAGGGCGATCTGCCGGAAGTCTCCCTGTATTTCCAAAAATGCGGCGCACAGGTCCGGATCAAACTGCGTGCCCTGGCCTTCGGCAATGAAGGAAACCGCCCTGGTGTGCGGGAAGGGTGACTTGTACACCCGGCGGCTGATGAGGGCGTCATACACGTCGGCAATGGCCATGAGACGCGCCGGCACGGGAATGTCATCCCCGGCCAGGCCCTGGGGGTAGCCCTTGCCATCCCAGCGTTCATGATGGCTGTGGGCAATCTCCTTGGCAATGCGCAGGAAGGAGTTGCCCCCCAGCTTTTCTTCGGCCCTGCTCAGGCTGAAGTGCCCCAGGGTGGTGTGGGTCTTCATCTGCTCGAACTCCTCGGGCGTGAGCTTGCCGGGTTTGAGCAGAATGGCGTCCGGCACGCCCACCTTGCCCACATCGTGCAGGGGGGCGGAAAGGTAGAGCAGCTCGATGATGGCGTCGTTGATGTGCGGGGTAAAGCGCGGATGGCTGGCCACCTTGGCGGCCAGGGCCCGGACGTAATGCTGCGTGCGCTTGATGTGCCCGCCGGTTTCCGGGTCGCGGCATTCAGCCAGGGTAGCCAGACTTTCGATGGTCACTTCCTTGATGAGGGCCACTTCCCGGGTGCGTTCCTGCACCAGCTCGTCCAGGTGGTCGCGGTGTTTTTTCAGCTCCAGCTGGTTGCGCACGCGCATCTTCACCAGGCCGGGGCGGAAGGGTTTGGTGATGTAATCCACGGCGCCCAGGGCCAGCCCTCGGGCCTCGTCTTCTTCCTCGCTCAGGGCGGTGATGAACAGGACGGGGATGTCCCGGGTGCGCACGTCGGCCTTCAGACGGCGGCAGACCTCGTAGCCATCCATGCCGGGCATCATGATGTCCAGGAGCACCAGGTCGGGATGGGGCTCGGCAAAGGCCAGCCGCAGGGCCTTTTCCCCGTCCTTGGCAGCCTGCAGGGCGTGTTCCCCACGCAGGGTTTCCATGAGCACCTGAATGTTCTCCGGAGTGTCATCCACAATGAGCACGCGCGATTGGGATGCAGCCATGGATTACGCCTCCTGGGCAAGGGCTGCGGCCAGGGCTTCCAGCTCGGCCACGGCCTCGTCGGTGTCGAAATTATCAAGATAGGACGCAGCCTTGCGGGCCCTGGCCAGTTCTGCCGGAGGGAAGGGCAGCTCCAGCAGGGTGGCCAGCTTGTCCATGGCCTGGGTCAGGTTGTCATTGACGGCGGCGGCGATGTTCCGGGCCAGGGCCGCGGCGGCGGGGCGGTCCAGGGGGGGCGAGTCGCCTGGCGCTGCCTGGGGCGCTTCTGCTGGCGGCGGCAGGAGTCGGGCCAGGGAGCCGGCCAGCACGGCCAGTTCCTCGCCCATGGCCCCCAGCAGGGAGTCAAGGGCGCTGCCGGCAGTCCCCTCGGCCTTGAGGACCCGTTCCACCTCACCTGCGGCGCGGGAGAGCGCCTCCGCCCCCAGATTGGCCGCCACGCCCTTGATGGTGTGGGCCAGTCGGATGGCGTCCTGCTCTTTGCCGGCTTGCAGCAAGGCCTGGGCTTCCTGGTGGGCGCCGAGGTATTTGCTCTGAAATTTTCCCAGCAATTTCCGATATAAAGATCGATTGCCCGAGACCTTGGCCAGGCCGGACTTCACGTTGATGCCCGGCAGCCCTGCCAGGGGCAGTTCATCCTGCCGCAGGGCGGTTTCCCGGGTGGTGGAGCGTGGCGTGAAGCCTTGGGGCAGGGGGCGATCCGCAGGGGGGATCCAGGCCACCAGGCTGGCCAGGAGCTGGGCGGGATTGATGGGTTTGGTGATGTGGTCGTCCATGCCGGCTTCCAGGCTGGTTTCCCGGTCGCCGGCCATGGCGTGGGCGGTCATGGCCACAATGGGTACGGTGGCAGCCCAGGGGACGTCCAGGGCGCGGATGTTGCGGGTGGCGGTGAGCCCGTCCATCTCCGGCATCTGGATGTCCATGAGCACCAGATCGTAACAGGTGCGGCCCAGGGCGCTGACGGCCTCCAGGCCGTTGTTGGCCACATCCACCACCATGCCGGCTTGTTCCAGCAGTTCGATGGCGATTTGCTGATTGATCTCGTTGTCCTCTGCCAGGAGGATGCGCGCCCCGCGGATGGCGTTCATGCCATCGGGTTCCTGGCCGGCCAGGGCGGGCTGGCGCAGCCTGCTGCCGGCGCCATGGCCGAACACGCCCATGATGGTATCGAACAGTACGGATTGATTGAAGGGTTTGATGAGGAAGGCGGCCAGGCCCACGTCCTCGGCCTGGCGCATGACTTCCTCTCGCCCATAGGCTGTGACCATGAGGATTTGCGGAATGGTGGTCAGTTCCGGGGAGTTCCGGATGCGGCGGGAGGCCTCAATGCCGTCCATGCCAGGCATTTTCCAGTCCATGAGCACCAGTTCGTAGGGCTCGCCGCGTTGGATGGCGGCATGCAGTTCCGCCAGGGCTTCCTCGCCGGAACTTACGGCAGTGACCTGGAAGGAGAACGAAGCCAGGGCGTTGCCGAGGATGGTGCGCGCCGTGGGGTTGTCGTCCACCACCAGGGAGCGCATGCCGCGCAGGTCCACGGCGGGCTGGTAGGGCGTTGGTTCCGTGGCGGCGGCGCGATCCAGGGTCACGGTGAACAGGAAGGTGCTGCCCTGGCCGGGCTGGCTTTCCACCCAGATGGTCCCGCCCATCATCTCCACCAGGCGTTTGCAGATGGTCAGGCCCAGGCCGGTGCCGCCGTATTTGCGGGTGTGGGACCCGTCGGCCTGGCTGAAGGACTGGAACAGGCGGCTGATCTGCTCCTGATTCAGGCCGATACCCGTATCCTTGACGGCACAGCGCAGGGTGACGGTGGCGGCGTCCTGCTTCTCCAGACCCACACTGATGACCACCTCGCCGGTTTCCGTGAACTTGATGGCGTTGTTGGCCAGGTTGATGAACACCTGTCCCAGGCGCAGGGGGTCGCCCTTGAGGTCGTTGGGCACCTCCGGCTGCAGGCTGAAGAGTACTTCCAGACCCTTTTCCTCGGCCCGCAGGGAGACGATGCTGGCCAGGTTGTCCAGCACTTCGTCCAGGCGGAAGGGGATGGATTCGATATCCATCTTGCCGGCTTCGATTTTGGAGAAATCCAGGATATCATTAATGATGCCCAGCAGGTTGTGGGCGGCGGCCTGGATTTTGGAAATGTAATCGTGCTGCTTGGAAGTCAGTTCGGTTTGCAGGGCCAGGTGGCTCATGCCGATGATGGCATTCATGGGCGTGCGGATTTCGTGGCTCATGCGGGCCAGAAAATCGCTTTTGGCCTTGTTGGCCTCGTCGGCCTCCTGGCGGGCAGCCTCCAGGTCTTCCATGATGTTGAGCATGGCCCGGCGGGCCCGGCCCAGTTCCTCCACCTGGTCCTGCAGGGCCTGGTTGGCGCCGGCACGCTCCTGAAAGGAGGCCTGGAGCTGCTGGGCCATGGCGTTGAAGGCCTGGGCAAAATCTCCCATGAAGCTCACACGCTGGTCGTAGTCGCCCTGGGCAATCTGCTGCGTGGTCCAGGTCAGGTGTCGCAGGCTGGCCTGCAGGTTTTTAACGGAGCCGGCAATGGCCAGGCGGCTGGCGGGAAGCACGAAATCCAGGCGTCCCTTGGAAAGGGCGAAGACGGCCTGGGTGGCCTGATCGAATTCGCGCAGCAGCTGGTTGACGTGTTCCACCACCTGCCGGAGCTCGTCCTCGGGGTGGTCGTCGGGCAGTTCGATGGGTGCGGCGGGCCGGCCCGTGAGGACAAGATGCAAGGCTTCCGTGATCTTGTCGAGGTATGCAGGGTCAACGTGCAGCATGGATCAGTCGCCGGCCGGGGTAATCTGGAACCGGCACACGCGGTCGCCGGAACACCAGCAGTCCACTTCCTTGGCCACAAAGGGCCGCCCGGTGTACTCGCCCAGGAGGCCGCTCAGAAATCCTTCATCATACACACAAATGGTCTCGTCGCACACGGGCAGGCCGGAGCAGTCCAAATCTTCGGCGATGGTCAGGGTCAGGTGCATGCGCTCCAGGTCCGCCGCCTCCACGCGCAGCATGCCCACCTTCAGCTGTTCCAGCAACTCTTTGGTTCGTTTGATGAACATGGTGAAATCCCAGCGCTTGTCCACAAAGTTTTTACAGAACTCCCGACCGGCCACCTCGCCGGCCTTGAAAAACAGCTCGTCGGTGGCGGCGACGCCAAGACGCTGAATCATCACGTCGCGCAGGGTGAACTGCATCAGCCGGTACATGCTCACGTCCATGCTGGGGCCCAGGTTGGGCCGGCCCTGGCTGATATCCCCAACCATGCCCCAGTCAAACAGTGAATCGGAGCGCGCTTCCTTGAACATGGATGCCTCCCGGGCGGTCCATCGCGGGCTATTGGACGATCTTGTACTTCCCCGCCTGACCTTGCGCGGCGAGCAGGGTGTTGATTTCCTGTTTGAGCTGAATCATGCGTTCCTCCCGGCCCACCACCAGACGGCTGAAGCGTTCCAGCTCTTCAAAGTTGCTGCGCAACTGCTGTTCGATGCGCCGGCGCTCGGTGATGTCCTCCACCGTGGCGATGACGCCGGTGGGAGGCGTCTGGGGGTCGATGGGATTGAAGGACGCCCGCATGTGCATGGTCCTGCCGCCGGTGACGGAGGTGTACTCATCCTCAAACACCGTGGCCTCGCCAGCCAGGGCGCGCTGCAGGGTGGCCTGCATCTTGGGGGAGCTGTGGCGGGCGGTGTTGAAGCCGATGAGCTTTTCCCTGGTGGAGCCCATGAGCTGCACGAACTTGTCGTTGCAGTCCAGGATGATGCCGTCGCTGGAAAACAGGATCATGCCCAGGGGCGATTTTTCAAAGATGATGCGATGGCGTTTTTCGCTTTCCTGCAGGGCGGCTTCGGTTTTCTTGCGTTCGGTGATGTCCGTGGACATGCCGCACACGGCATAGGGATTGCCATCCGCATCCAGCAGGGGGAATTTGATGGAATAATAATCAATGCGCTGGCCCGCGGGGGTGGTGACCACCTCTTCCCGGTTCTGGGAGGTCAGGGATTCGATGGCCAGGCGGTCGTTTTGTTGCAGCTGCCGGGCCAGGTCCTCGGGAAAAAGGTCATAATCCGTCAGGCCGATGGGATTGTCAAAGGCTGCGGCGCTGGTGCGGCGCCAGGCCAGGTTGCCCAGAATGTAGCGCCCTTCCAGGTCTTTCACGTAAATGAGGGCGCTGGAATTGTCGATGACGGATTGCAGGAAGCTCTGCTTCTCCGCCAGGGCGCGGCGGGTGGCCAGCCGTTCCGTGATGTCCCGGAAGGTGACCACCGCCCCGGCAATGGCCTCCCCCGTGCGAATGGGCGAACTGGTGTACTCCACGGGAAAACTGGTGCCATCCGTTCGCCAGAGCACTTCATTTTCAATGCGGTGCACGCTGCCCTCCACGCAGGAGCGGTGCATGGGGCTCTGCTCCCTGGGGTAGGGGGTGCCGTCGGCGTGGCTGTGGTGGAAGAGAGCGTGGGCATCCTGGCCCAGGGCCTCGGCATGGACCAGCCCCAGCATGTCGCAGGCGGCGGTGTTGATGAACAGCAGCTGCCCGGCAAGATTGGTGCCGAAAATGCCTTCCCCGGCGGACTCCAGCACCAGCCGCATGCGCTCTTCCGCGTCGCGCATGGCTGCCTCGGCGCGGGTGCGCTCTTGCACCTCCCGGGCCAACCGCCGGTTCCAGATGAACACCGCCAGCAGGATGCCCCCCACGAACACGGCCACGATGCCCCCCACCCGGCGCACCGCGGTCCAGTCCACGGCGCGTTCGAAGTGCACGTTGATCCAGCGCTCGTAAAACACGGTGCGGTCCGTGTCCGGTATGGCTGCCAGGGCCTGGTCCAGAATGGCCGCCAGTTCCGGCAGATCCTGGCGCACGGCCATGCACAGCTCGTAGTTGTAGGGGGTGGGGCTGGCAATCTTGAGGTTCTTCAACCCCAGACGGCGTTCCAGATAGTGCAGCACGGCGCCATGTTCCACCACGGCAAAGGCCCGTCCCTCGACCACGGCGCGCACGGCGTCCTCGGAGGTGTCCGTCAGCAGCAAGGGGATTTCCGGGTGGTCGCGCTCCAGATATTGCTGGATGATGTGCTCATTGACCACGGCCACGGGCTTGCCGGCCAGGCGGTCCAGGCTGTCCACAAAGTCCGCATCGCTCCTGGTGGCGATGACCAGGGGCAGGCTGAGGTAGGGCCGGGTGAAATGCAGGAATCTCCGTCGTTCCTCAGTGGCGGCCACGGCCGGGATGATGTCGATGCGGCCCAGGCGGGTCGCTTCGATAACCTGCGCCCAGGGCAGGCCCGAAACGGGCTGCAGGGTGAGGCCGAGGGCCTCTCGCACCCAGTGGACATATTCGGGGACCACGCCGGCGTAGTCGCTGGTGGGGGTGGTGAATTCAAAGGGTGGCCAGCCGGCGGAGGTGGCCACGCGGAAGGAGGGATGCGCCCGCAGCCAGGCCTGCTGGGCCGGGGTGAGGTTCAGGCGGGCTTCCAGGGATTCCGCCTGCCGGGGACCAAGCCAGGCGGCCTTGAGGGCGGCGGATTCGGCAGGGGTGATACGGGTCATCCCTTTGGCCAGGATGTCCGCCAGCATCTGCTGCCCGCGGGAGACGGCCATGTGCAGGGGGATGGTGTGGCTGGATTCCTGGCCGGGGGGAGCCAGTTCCGGCACCGAGCCTCCCACCTCCAGATTGGTCAGCTGCAGTTGCTCGCTCAGGTAGTTGACCACGGGCATGGGGGCAAGGAGTACGTCGGCCTTGCCTGAGGAGACGGCCAGCATGGCCTGGGTGGTGTCCCGCACCTCCACCACCTCAATCTGGGGATAGGCAGCCAGCAATTCCTGGTAATAAAACCCCTTGGGCACGGCAAAGCGCTTGCCGAACAGGTCTGCCAGAACGTCTATGCGCGGCTCTCCCTTGCGGATGTATAGCATGCGGGCCATGTCCACGTAGGCGGGGGTGAAGGCCATGTATTCGCTGCGTTCTGGGGTGATGGCGGTGTTCAGCATCACGTCCAGGCTGCCGTCCTTGAGCATCTCCTGATATTCGTCCCAGGAGGCGCCGCTGACGAATTCCACCTCCAGGCCGATCTTCTCCGCCAACAACCGGATAAAATCGATGGAGAATCCCCGCGGGACACCGTCCTCGTTAAAATTGAACGGTGCCCAGTCGTCTTCGTTGTGCACCCGGATGACGCGCTTGCGGGCCAGATACTCACGTTCTTCCGGGGTGAGCAGGCCGGCGAACTCCGGCGGGATGGTCTTGACGCCGGACACAAGCCAGCGATGCAGCACGGCCGCGCGTTCTCCCGGGCTGATGCGGGCCAGGCCGGTGTTGACCTGTTGGATGAGGGCCGCATGCTCCTTGCTGGCGGCGGCGCAATAAGACTGGCTGGAAAGGGGGGCGGCGGTGTCGTAGCCAAAGGTATTGGCCAGCCGGTTCTGATCCAGGAAAAAGAGCAGGGCCACCTCCGTGGAGACGAAGGCCTTGATCTCCCCCCGCAGGGCCGCCTGAAACAGGGCCGCGTTGCTGGGGTATTCGTGAATGAGGTGCTGGGGGACGCTGGCGCTGACCAGATCGCGGGTGAATCCGCCCTGGGGCACACCCACCACCATGCCTTGCAGATCTTCCAGGCGTGAGGCCGGCTTGAGGGAAGGGTGGGTGAAGATGAAATACTTAAGGGTGAAGACGGGGTCGGAAAACTCCAGAAAGGCTTCGCGGTCCGGGGTGCGGAAGAGGCCGGCGTTGAGCATGGCCCTGCCGTCCCGCACGTAATCCAGGGATTCGTTGAATGTTTCCGTACGGGTAAAGACGATGGCCTGCCCGGTTTTTTCCGCCCACAGGCGCCACAGGTCCGGCAGAATGCCTGCGGGCTGGCCGGCGGCGTCCTCGAATTTCAGCGGGGCCACGCCGGCGTTGTAGACGATGGTCAGCGTCTCCTGGGCCTGGGCTGGCACGCAACATACCGCCAGCGCCAGTATTGCCAGATTCAAGGCCGCACAGACCCGTCGCATCATCATCCCCCCTGCCATCGCGCAGTGCCGCAAATTTGTTGGCAGCTACGACCGGATTATTCCAGCGTGGGATAAAATGTATCCGCGAACCCGGCATTGTGCAAGGGAGCGATTGCGCCAGCAATGCCGTCCCTAAGACGCAGCAGGCGCACCTTGCCCAGGGTGAAGACTTCCTCCAGGAGCTGGAGGGGAGGGCGCAGGCTGTGGCCAGACAAGACGCTCTTTCCTGGGGGCTGCTTCTCTCGGGGGGAACAGCGGACCTTTGCCTTGAAAGTCAGGTTGATGAGTTGCCGAATGGCCTGCTTTTCCCGGCTGCGGACCTTGCCGAACACGGGTTCGATATTATGGGTAAAGCGGGCAATTTCCATGTAGCCGAACATGGCGCCGGAGCCCTTGATGGTGTGCATGGTGCGGAAGATGTTGGCAATGCACTCGGCGTCGGCGGGATCCTGGTCCAAACGCAGGGGAAGGCCCTCCAGGTCCGCCAGGAGCTCCTGGGCTTCTCAATATAGGACTGACTCGGATTCCGGATGGTCATGGGCGCTCCTTTCATTTGCATCCCTGGAATATTAAGGGGATATGAATCGGCCTGGGGTAGGCCATTCGTCGCAATCCGGGCCGTCACTTCAGCACAGCCCCGGCCACAATGGATACCATCAGAAGTGGTGCCATTAGTCTGGACAGTTTCGCGGCGATGATAAGGTGGAGCCCGGGGTGTCGGGTTATGCCGCGTCGCCTCTTTCCTCTTCCTGGGGTGCTGTTTCCGGAGCAGCCAGGAGGGGGGCATGCCCCCTCCTGGGCGGCTGGCCCAATTAACGTCCATCGGTCGCTGGCCGTCAACGGCCGAATGCGGACGGCGGTGGTTGTAGAACCTGAACCAGTCGCCCAGCGCCTGCCGGGCTTGGCTCCCGGTCGAACGCTCCCGCACATACACACATTCGTACTTCACTGAGCGCCAGAGCCGTTCAATGAAGACATTGTCCAGCCAGCGGCCACGGCCGTCCATGGAGATCGCGACGCCCACCTCTTTATCGCGCAAGAGGTATGGATAAATTCTGTGTTCTGGATTCGGAATTGTTGTACGCGGCCGCTGGTAAATCGCCTGCTGTCCCATGCGACGCATGAGCCGCCGGACACGGCGACGCCCCACCGCATGGCCCAGGTTGCGCAGATGGCGCGTCATCTGGCGCGTGCCAAAGAACGGCGAATCCAAAAACGCCTCGTCGATGAGTCGCATCAGCTCGAGATTGTACGTGTTTTCCGCCACAGGGCGGTAGTAGTACGTCGAGCGCCGCAGGCCCAGCCGCCGACACTTGCGGGAGATGCTGAGTTGTTCCAGATCGAGCCTGATCATGCCTCGCCTCCGCTCGCAGCTCACTTCCGAGCAAAGGCCCGCTGTAAAAAATCATTTTCCCTTGCCGAAGACGTCGGCCAGACCCTCGACGGCTTGGCGCTTCCCGGCGGTGATCATGTTCGGGTGCACATCGTGCTTGCTGGCCAGCTCGGCCGCCCGTCAAGCAGACGTCTCTCCGGACAATGCTCCAAGACCACTTTGGCCTTGAACTCGGGGGAAAAGCGTCTTCTCTT
>JAIWOE010000107.1 GCA_020217165.1 Desulfovibrio sp.
TCATCCAGGTGGCCCCTGGCGGACCCGTGGAGCAATTTTTGAGCACCATGCGCGGGGCCGGCGCCGGGCCCATGGAGCGCGTGGCCGGCTCCCAGACCGGGGACATCCAGGGCGCTCGCAGCCCGTCTTCCATGGGCGGAGGGGACGTGAAATACCGCGGGGCCCAGGGGCTGCATCCCTCGGTGATCAAGGATATCGAAAAGCTGTACGGTTTCGACAAGCCCTTGCACGAACGCTACCTGAAGCTCCTGGGGGACTTCCTGCGCTTTGACCTGGGCCGTAGCTTTTTCCGGGACAAGACCGTGGTGGACTTGATTTTGGAGACACTGCCCGTATCCATTTCCCTAGGGCTGTGGGCCACCCTCATCATGTATGTGGTCTCCATTCCCCTGGGCGTGGCCAAGGCCGTGCGCCACGGCAGCCGGTTCGATGTCTGGACCAGCGCCGCCGTGATCCTGGGCAATGCCATCCCGGCGTTCCTGTTTGCCATTTTGCTGGTGGTGCTCTTTGCCGGCGGCAGCTATTTCAAATGGTTTCCTTTGCGCGGGCTTACCTCGCCCAATTTTGGCGAACTCTCCCTGACCGCCAAGATCGTGGACTACTTCTGGCACCTGGCCCTGCCCGTGACCAGTCTGGTCATTGGCAGTTTTGCCACCCTGACCCTGCTGACCAAAAATTCGTTCCTGGAAGAGATTAACAAGCAGTACGTGGTCACGGCCCGGGCCAAAGGACTCACCGAACGCGGCGTGCTATATGGGCACGTGTTCCGCAATGCCATGCTCATCGTGGTGGCCGGATTCCCCGCGGCGTTCATCGGTATGTTTTTTACGGGCTCCCTGCTCATTGAGGTGATATTCTCCCTCAACGGCCTGGGACTCATGGGGTACGAGGCCCTGTTGCAGCGGGATTATCCAATCATTTTCGGCACGTTGTATGTTTTTACCCTGCTGGGTATGCTGACCAAACTGCTCACCGACCTGACCTATACCCTGGTGGACCCGCGCATCGATTTCGAAGGCAGGGGCTGAGGAGGGTGCAGGCGTCGTCGTGATGGTTGGTCTGGGATGGCCTGAGAGGACCCCAGCAAGACAAACACTCTGGCGAACTGTGAGTCACATGGCCTTTCGTCTTTCACCCTTGGCCCGGCGGCGCTGGGCGGCCTTTCGCGCCAATCGGCGGGGATGGGTCTCGCTGTGGCTGTTCGTGGCGTTGTTCGTGCTCAGCCTGGGCGCGGAGTTCCTGGCCAATGACCGGCCCATCTTCATCTGGTATGCGGAAAAGGCCTACTGGCCGGTATTCCAGGACTATCCGGAAACCGAGTTTGGCGGGTTTTTCCCCACCACAGCGGTGTACACCGACCCCGAGGTCCAGGCCCTCATCGAGGAGCAGGGCTGGATGCTCTGGCCGCCGGTGCGATTCCGGTTTGATACCTTGAACAAAAACCTTTCATCCCCGCCGCCCACGCCGCCCTCGGCGACAAACCTCCTGGGCACGGACGACCACGGCCGCGACATTCTGGCCCGCTGCATCTACGGATTCCGCATCTCAGTGCTCTTCGGGCTGACCCTGACCCTCATTTCCTCTGTCATCGGTGTGGCGGCTGGCGCGGTGCAGGGATATTATGGAGGGGTGCTGGATTTGTGCTTCCAGCGCTTCCTGGAGGTCTGGTCCGGACTCCCCGTCCTGTTTTTGTTGATTATATTAGCGAACATTGTCACGCCCAACTTCTGGTGGCTGCTGGGCATCATGCTGCTGTTCAGCTGGATGAGCCTGGTGGATCTGGTGCGGGCGGAGTTTTTGCGCGGCCGCAACCTGGAATACGTGCGCGCGGCCAAGGCCCTGGGGCGCACGGACGCGGCCATCATGCGCATCCATATTTTGCCAAACGCCATGGTTTCCACCATCACCTATTTGCCATTCATCCTGGTGGGGGGCATCACCACCTTGACCTCGCTGGATTTTCTCGGCTTTGGCCTGCCGCCGGGGTCGCCTTCCCTGGGGGAGTTGCTAGCCCAGGGCAAGAACAATCCCAATGCGCCGTGGATCGGCCTGGCCGGGTTCTGTGTGCTGGGCGGCACCCTGGCCCTCCTGGTGTTCATGGGCGAGGCCGCCCGCGATGCCTTTGACCCCAGGCGGCAACGCTGATGGCCGGACATCTTCTCGAAATTCAGGACCTGCACATCGGGTTCCGCTCGGATAGGACGGACGCTGCTGGCCATGCCGAGGCGGTCACCCAGGCGGTGCAGGGCGTCTCCCTGCACCTGGACCCCGGCGAGACCCTGGCCCTGGTGGGCGAATCCGGGTCCGGCAAGACCGTGACGGCCCTGTCCACCCTCAGGCTCCTGCCCCCGCGGGAGACAGTGTATGGTGGCGGCCGGATTCTCCTGGACGGGACGGACGTCCTTGCCGCTTCGCCCCGTACCCTCAGGCGCCTGCGGGGCGGCACGGCCGGGGTGATTTTTCAGGAGCCCATGACGGCCCTCAACCCCTTGCACACCGTGGAACGACAGATCGGCGAGGTGCTGGCCCTGCACAAGGGCCTGACCAACGCCGCCGCGCGCCGGCGAACCCAGGAACTGCTGGAGCTGGTGGGCATCGACCGTCCCGACACACGCCTCAAGGCGTATCCGCATCAGCTCTCCGGCGGCCAGCGCCAGCGGGTGATGATCGCCATGGCCCTGGCAGGGGAGCCCAGGCTACTCATTGCCGATGAGCCCACTACGGCCCTGGACGTGACTATCCAGGCCCAGATCCTCGACCTCATGGCCGATCTGCAACGCCGTCTTGGCATGGCCGTGTTGCTCATCACCCATGACCTTGGCGTGGTGCGCAGCGTGGCCCACCGCACGGCGGTGATGCACCTTGGCGAGCTCAAGGAGGTGCAGCCCACGGCAGACCTGTTCGCAGCCCCGCAGCACGAGTACACCAGAATGCTCCTGGCCGCGGAACCCGCCGGCACACCCGCGCCCGTGCGACCGGAGGCCCCGGCCCTCCTGGAAGTGGAGGATCTGCGGGTGTGGTTCCCCATCCGGCGCGGGGTGTTTCGCCGCACCGTGGGACACGTGAAGGCCGTGGACGGCATCGGCTTTGCCATCCGCGAGGGGGAAAGCCTGGGCATTGTGGGCGAATCCGGCTCAGGCAAGACCACCCTGGGTCTGGCGGCCCTGCTGCTGGAACCGAGCCAGGGTGGCCTGCGCTTTGCCGGGCAGGACCTCCGGACCCTGCGCCACCGGGACGCCGCGGCCATGCGCATCATCCGGCAATCCATGCAGATCGTCTTTCAGGATCCCTTCGGCAGCCTCTCCCCGCGCATGACCATCCAGCAGATTGTAGAGGAGGGCCTGGTGGTGCAGCAGGTGCGGGACCGGGGCGAGCGCCACCGCCGGGTGGCCGAGGCCCTCACCGCCGTGGGGCTGGACCCGGCCATCGTGAGCCGCTATCCGCACGAGTTTTCCGGCGGGCAGCGCCAGCGCATTGCCATTGCCCGAGCCCTGGTGCTCAAGCCGCGGCTGGTGGTGCTGGACGAGCCCACCTCGTCCCTGGATCGGTCGGTGCAGGCCCAGGTGGTGGCGCTCTTGCGGGATCTGCAGGTGCGCTTCGGCCTGGCATACTGCTGCATCAGCCACGACTTGAAGATCGTGCGCGCCTTGTGCCATCGGATACTGGTCATGCGCCAGGGGGTGGTGGTGGAGGAAGGCGACCGGGAATCCATTTTCAATGCCCCGCAGCATCCCTACACCCGGGCCTTGCTGGCGGCGGCGCTGCGCTAGGGGTGCGTCCTCAACATACGTGCACCTAACAACGCAACACACAAGGCCGCCTGCAAGGGGGCCCCGGAGCCGCAGGCTCCGGGGGTCCGCCAGAGTCCACGCATTTCGGGGACGTCACACAAGAAACGGTTTCCAAAAGAGTTTTCGGGGGAACCTCTTTCATTCCAAAAGGTGTTCCCCCGAAAATATTCCATGGAAGCAGAGCATGGGCTGGGCGCAGTTGCGCCGAAGCCTCCTACTTCTTTTTCTGCTGCTGTTCCTGCTGATGGCCGTACAAGGCGCCGCCCACCACGCCCAGGGCGCCGCCCAGGGCCGCGCCCACGCCGGCATTACCGCCGGCAATGGCAGTGATGCCTGCACCGGCGCCTGCGCCGATGACGCCACCGGACAGTGCACCCTGCTGGGTGGGAGTCATGTTCGTACAGGCCGCTCCAAGGAGCATGCCGGCCAGGGCCAAGGGGAGGAGAATTTTTTTCATGACAACCTCACTGCTTGGCGCCAAGTTTGGGGGCCACGAATTCACGCCACAGCACTTCCACCACGGAGTCGGAACGCTTGTCCGGGTTGGCGGCGTACCATTGGTCCAGTCTGGCCCGGAGGTCCTCCAGACGGCGATCGCCAATGCCCTTGATCCAGGACTGGATGAGGGTCTTGCACTCGCCCGGGGTGTCGCCCTGCACTTCCTGCTCCAATTCGATGATGGTGGCCATGCCTGCCAGGAAGGCCAGTTTTTCCTGGGCCGTGGCGTTGGACCAATGCTCGCCGGTGACAACGGGCATGTCGCAAGGGGTGACCTGCGCGGCAATGGCCAGCCCGGCCCACAGGCACACCAGGGCGGCCGCGGCACAGGCCAGCTTAATCGGCAGTCTCATGGGGAATCCTCCTGTTGGACGCAACGGAATCGCGACGGAAAAATGTAGATATGTTGGACGATACACGCAATTGGGGGTTGTGTCCATCATGTCCTGACATTTTTTCCATCATGCGTCGCGGCGCAGGAGCTTCCGCCGTACCTTTCCCAGCAGATCCAGCATGGGGGCCACGGATTCCGGGAACAGGCGCGTGCCGATCCAGAGGTAGATCAAGAAAAAGAGCAATCCAGACAGACAAATGGTCAAAAAGGCCTGCCAGAGCGGCCCGGTCAGGGGCATGCGGTGGGACATCCAGACAAGCCCCGCCGCAGGCAGTCCTGCCAGCACAGACATCCCCAGCGCCCCCCCCAGCATGCGCCCTAGCCCGGCAAAGGCGGCGCTGCCGTGCCGCATGCGCCACCAGATCGCCAGCAGCAGGGTGTACAGCGCCACGGATCCCGCACTGGCTGCAGCCAGGCCGGCTGCCCCGTGCCGGCTGCCCAACAGCCAGTAGGCCGGCACGGCCACCAGGGTGGCTAGGGTGCCGATAACCACAGGGCTCAGGGTGTCCTGCCGAGCGTAAAAGGCCCGGCCCACCAGTTGCTGGATGCCCCAGCAGAAGACGCCGGCCAGCAGGATCTGCAGGCACAGGGCCGTGGCGGCGGAGTCTGCGGCGTCAAAGCGACCCTGCTCGAAGATCAGGGTGATGGTGGGCCCGGCCACCACCATCATCCACACGGAAAGGGGGACCAGCACCGCCGCAGTGTTGCGCAGGGCAGTGGCCAGGGTGCCGGTAAAGCCCTCGGCGTCCCCTTTGGCGGCCAAAGAGGCCAGGAAGGGATAACTGGCCACCCCGGCGGCCTGGGCCACCACGCCCACGGGCACCAGCATGATACGCCGGGCATAAGTCAGCCAGCTCACGGCGCCCTCCTGGGCCAGGCTGCCGAACACGCGCACCAGCTGTTCATCCAGCACCACCACGGATTGACCCAGCATCAGGGGCAGGGCCAGATATAGGAAGCGGGGGAGATGGGGGTGCCGCCAGCGCATGGTCAGTCGCAGGCCCGAGCCGCCCTCCTGGTCCGGCCGGCGGGCAGGGCGGGCCGCCGCCACAAAGGGCAGGAGGAAGTTGCCCAGAAACGAGCCCGCCAGCACTCCCCAGCAAAAACCTTCCATGCCGTCGCCGGGCAGCAGCAGGCCGAACAGGATGATGCAGCCGTTGTAGATGAGGGGAGATAGGGCCGGGGCGAAGAACTGTTTGCGCAGGTACAACAGTCCCGTGGCGCAGCTTCCGGCCATGAAGAACACCTGCGCCGGCAGGATGATGCGCAGGAAGTGCGTCAGGCGTTCCCGGCTGGCGGCGTCGAAACCCGGCGCAGCCCAGTGGGTCAGCTGAGGTGCCACGAGCATGGCCAGGGCCGTGAGCACCACAGCCGCCGCGGTCAGCCAGGTGAGGACGGTGGAGAAGAAGGCCCAGGCGTCAGCCTCGCCGGCTGGGGTGCGCCGGCCGAATTTCTCCGCCAGCAGGGGGATGAGGGTGATGGAGAAATACCCGCCGGCCAGCAGGTAGTTGAGGAAGTCCGGGATGACAAAGGCCGTGAAGTAGATGTCCGTATCCAGGGTCGCGCCATGGACGTAGGAGATGGCCTTGTCCCGGGCCAGGCCCATGAACCGGGACAGCAGCACGCTGCCACCCATGATGAGGGCGGCCAGGCCGATGGTGCGCGAGGTGGACATGCCGCAGCCTGCCTTGCGCCTGCACCTGCCCGCCTATCGCGGCAGGATGCGGGCGTGATATTTTTTAAGAAATCCAGTGGGATGATAGGAGAGTTTGGCCTTGCGCAAGCCTTCGTCCCCCAGGTCCTGCTCCCGGTTGACCACCTTGTAGCCGTTGGCGTCGTGCTCCAGGAACATCTGGTTGATGGCCTGATACACCCCGCGCATGCCAGCCTGCCCTTTTTCAAAGTGGATGACCAGCGTCTCCTTGTCCAGGGGTTCAGCCACGGTAAAGGCCACCATGGCTCCGCCCACATGCAGGGCTCCTCCCATGAGGCCGGGCAGCACGTCCCAGCGGGTCAGCACGCGTTCAATGGCGTTGTTCTCCGCCATGAGGGCCGGGGAGTCCGGCGTGTCGTGCCAGCCACGCCAGGCCGCCTGCAGGGCCAGGGCTTCTTCCACGCAGTCCGGGGTCATGGGGCGGTACTCGTACTGGTACATCTTTTTGAAGGCATTCAAATGATTTTTCTTTTTGTGATGGACATTGCCGCGCAGCTCGATGAGCTCGGTCACGTCGTACAAATAGTCCCAGTTGTCCCGGTCCTCGGTCAGGACCAGCCGTTCACCCAACTGCGCCTGCCAGAGCAGGGCCAGGGTTTCCGGCACGCGGATGAACTCCAGGCCGTGAGCCAGGGTGGGACAATCGTTCCAGGGCAGGCCATCCCACGGGCCCACGGGCGCCCAGTAGCGCAGGATGGGTTTGGTCTGGCGAATCCAGACGCACTGGCTGCCCCAGGCCCATTCCAGGCCATACTCCTCGGCCCAGCCCCACAGGTTGGCAAAGCTCGTGTCGCTGGGGTGCTGCGGACAGGCGGCGTAGGCCGCCAGGTATTGCTCCCGGCCAGCCAGGGAAATGGGTTCGAAGTCTTTATTCATGAGGATGGTTCACCTTTTTGCGGGTTGGGAATGGTTCCGCCGCACCGGCCGCATGGCAAAGCGGCTCCAGTCCCGGAACAGGAACAGGATGAGAAGCGCGCCGCACTGCACCCCTTGCGAGGCGAACATGGCGATCCAAACGCCCTCCGCCCCCCAGCCGAAGGGCACCGCCAGCCAGTAGGCCAGGGGCAACCGGACGCACCACGTGGCCACCGTCAGCACCCCCAGGGTGTACAAGGTGGCCCCGGCGCCGGTCATCACCCCGGCAAGCACCATGGTGCCGGTGGTAAAGCATATGGCCAGAATGTTCCAAAACAAATACGACAACATCTCGGCATGCACAATTGCGTCCGCCGCCACCCAGGAGGCCACGGGAGACGCCACCTGCCACAGTGCCAGGCCGGCCAGACTGATGCCGCCGCAGCCCAGGGCCAGGAGTTGCAGCCCCGCCCGCCTGGCAGCGGCGATGTCTCCCGCGCCAAGATGCTGGCCCACCAGCACCGAGGCGCTCATGTTGAAGGCCATGGCTGGCAGAAAGAGGATGGCTTCCAGCCGCTGGCCTGCGCCGTAGCCGGCCATGGCCGGCATGGCCTGGTTGCCCAGCAGGCCCAGGATGACGAACAACGCCAGGTTGCCCACCTGCCACACCACCTGGGAGGCGCCGGCCGGCCAGCTCACCCGCAACAGGTAGCCCCGAGCCCGGCGTTGCCAGCGTCGCGGGGGGATGGCCCGCCAGGTGAGGCGTCCCCGCTGCCAGAGCACCCAGCAGTTGAGGCCTGCCCCCAGGGACACCGAAAGCAGGGTGGCCAGGCCCAGGCCCGTGGCTCCCAATCCGGCCCCCCCCAGCCAACCCAGGCCCCAGCCCAGGCCGAGGACCAGATCCCCCAGCAGATTGGCCAGGGCCAGCACGGTCACCGTCCACAGGGGGGTGCGCACCTCGCCGTAGGCCCTGAAGATGGCGTTGGTGATCACCAGCAGATGATTGGCCGGCAGGGTGGCCAGATAGACGACCAGCAGTCGGGCGGCCTCGGGCCGCACCTCGTCCGGCGTGTTCAGCAGGGTGAGGAAGTAATCGCGCCCAGGCAGGCCAATGGCCATGAGCAGCACGCCCACCGCCGTGGCGGCCAGCAAGGAATACACGCCGTAACGCATGGCCCGCAGGGGACGCCGCGCACCCAGGGACTGGCTCACCGCGGCCACCACGCCATTGGACAGCCCCACGCAGATGATGAGCAACACGAACAGGCTCTGGGTGATGAGCCCCAGAGCCGCCTGGGTGGTGGGAGCGATCTGCCCGGCGGCCCACACGTCGACAAACCCCACGCTGAAATGGGCGAACATCATGAGCATCTGGGGCCAGGTGAGCCGGAAGATGGCCTGCCAGGAATGCAGTACAGGGCGAGGGGCGGCGGTGTGGTGCATGGACGGGCACGGTGGGGAAACGTGGCGGGGAAGAGGGCAGCAGTAGCACCGCCGCCGGAACAGGTCAACGCGGGACCGTGTTTGAAGCACTGGGTCGTCAGCCGTCGGCGGTGAGATTGGACAGGATGGCGTCCGCCACCAGCCAACCCTCGCGGCTCAGGCGAAGGTATCCGCCGTGAATGCGGATGAGTTCGCGTTTGGACAGGGCCTGGATCTTGGCCGCATGCTGCTGCATGAAGGAGATACCCGCCAGCCGACGGTAGCCGCGCAGGTTCAGGCCGCGGGAGGTACGCAGGCGCAGCATCACCAGCTCGGTCAGGCGTTGTTCCAGGGTCAGGGTTTCGCCGTCCTGGCCCAGGGTGCCAGCGCGCACGGCCTCGGCCCAGTCTGCCAGGGAATCCGGGTTGGCCCAGCGCCGTCCGCCCAGGGTGGAGACGGCCGAGGGACCCAGCCCCAGATAGTCGCGCCCCTCCCAGTAGCCGGTATTGTGGCGGGACTGAAACCCCAGCCGGGCGAAGTTGGAGATCTCGTAATGCAAATAGCCGTGCGATTCCAGGTATTCGCTGCCATACACGAACATTTTGCCCTGTTCTTCCTCCCCGGGCAGCTCCAGCTCCCGCGCCAAGCAGCGGGCTTCCAGGGGTGTGCCCGGCTCCACGGTGAGGCTGTAGCAGGAGAGGTGTTCCGGCCGCAGGGCCACCACCTGGCGCAGTTCGTCCAGCCAGGTTTTCACCCGTTGCCCGGGCCGGCCCCAGATGAGGTCCAGGCTCAGGTTCTGAACCCCAGCCAGGCGGGCGTTGTGCACTGCAGCCTGGCCCTGTCGGGCGCTGTGGCGCCGGCCGAGCAGGCGCAGGGAGTCGTCGTCCAGGGCCTGCAGGCCGATGGAGACGCGGTTCACCCCCAGGGAGACGAGATCGTGGAGATGATGGGCCGTGACACTTTCCGGGTTGGCTTCCAGGGTGATTTCGGCATCGTCGCTGAAGCGAAAGGCCCGGCGCAGGCGGGTGAGGATGGCCTCCACCACGCGGGCCGGCAGCAGGGAGGGGGTGCCACCGCCCAGGTACAGGGTGGCGATGGTCCGCCGGCCCAGGAGGTCCCCTTGGATGGCGATTTCCTGCAGCAGCGCGTCCACATAGGTCTGCACATCCCCGGCGGCGGGGACCTGGGACACAAAGGCGCAATAGGCGCATTTGCGGCTGCAGAAGGGGACGTGGATGTAGCAGAGCATCTTCAGGCGGCGAAGAGCCGACGCAATTGTTTCTGATAGCGGTCGAATTCGCTGTAGATGCAGCCGCAGTAGGGCTGGCGGTAGAGATGCAGGGCCTTGGATTCGTCAATGCCCTGCTGCCATCCCGTGCGGAAGTCCTCGTACAGGAATGTCAGATTGTAGTGCGCCGCCAAGGCCTCCCCGCACTGCCGGATCAGTGCATGATTCTGGTACTTGGAATAGAGCAGGGTGGTGGAGATGGCGTCATGCCCCGTGGCCGCCGCCACCTGGGCCACGCGCTCCAGGCGCAGGCGGTAGCAGAATTCGCACCGGTTGGTGTGGTCCTGCACGGGTTCCAGAAAGCGGGCGGGGTGGTATTCCTCGTCCAGCCAGTGCATGGACAGCCCCAGGTGCGCCGCCGTCTGGGCCATGCCCTCGCGGCGGCGCAGGTATTCCTGCAGCGGATGGATATTCGGATTGTAAAAGCATCCCGTCACCGACATGCCCCGTTGCAGCAGGGTCGTCCCCGGGTGCAGGGTGCAGGGTCCGCAACAGCAGTGAAGCATCAATCGCATGCGGCGTGCCCAGTGTTTATGGTTCGATACGGCATGTTGCGTCCCATACACCAGAGGAGACGCGCCGAGAATCGCATGTGCTGCGGTACCGTTACAGTCCTGCTATAGTGGACATCACGCTAGCCGTGGCGCGGGATCAAGGTGATTTGCGTGCCGTACTGCTGCTCCATGGCCAGGAGCTTTTCCTTTTTGCGATTGAGCAGATACAGGCACAGCTCCGGCGGCAGGGGGATTTCCAGATGCCCCTGGCCGGTGTTGGCGCGCAGCTGAAAGTAGATCTGCTTCATGGCTTGGATGGACTGCCACTCCATGTTCCGCCGGAACCCTGTGCCCTGGCAGGCGGGACAGGCCTCGGATGACAGGGAAATGGCCGAGGACCCCAGGCGCTGCCGAACCAGCTGCAACAGGCCAAACTTGTTCAGTTTCCCCACGTCATGCCGGGCGCGGTCCACCTTCATGGCGGCCTTGAGGGTCTTTTCCACCTCGGCCCACTGCTTGCGGTCCTTCATTTCGATGAAGTCGATGACCACCTGCCCTCCCACGTCGCGCAGGCGCAACTGGTGGGGGATGATCTCCGCAGCCTCCATGTTGGTGCGGAAGGCGGTTTCATGGAAATTGGACTTGCCGCCGGTGCGGCCGGAGTTGATGTCGATGGCCATCAGGGCTTCGGTCTGGTCGAAGACCAGCTGCCCGCCCGAAGGCAAGGTCACGTGGCGGCTGTACAGCTGTTCGATCTGCTTTTGCAGGTTGAAGCGTTCCCAGAGGGTGCGGTCCGTGGCGTCATGGAGCTTCACCAGGCTCTTGGAACGGGGGAACAGGATGGCGGCATAGGCTGCCACACGCTCGACGGTGGCGGCGTCGTCCACCCAGATCTCGCCCACGTCGGCGGTGAAGTAGTCGCGCACGGCGCGCTCGGCCAAATCCGGCTCCTGGTAAATCAGGCTGGGGGATTTCGCCTCCTGCCCGCGCTTGCGGATCTCCTTCCACTGTCGCTCAAGAATCTGCAAGTCCTTGGTGAGATTGGTTTTAGACAACCCCTCACTTACGGTGCGCACAATCACGCCCAGACCCTCGCCCGGGGTGATGCCGTTCATGATCTCCTTGAGCCGGGCGCGCTCCTCCTCGTCCTCCACCTTGCGGGACACGCCAATCTGCTCGCGCCCGGGGGTGAGCACCAAGTGCCGGCCCGGGATGGACAGGTACGTGGTAAGGAAGGCTCCCTTGGCCCCCGTGGGTTCCTTACCAATCTGTACCAGCAGTTCCTGGCCGGGTTTGAGCACCTTTTGCAACAGCGGGTACTTGTGCCCCTTGGATGTGTCCACCGGATTGAGGTAGTATTCCGGATGCACTTCATCAACTTGCAGAAAGCCGTTTTTCACGGCGCCGTAGTTGACAAAGGCTGCCTGGAGGGAGCTGTCTATGTTGTGGATGACGCCTTTGTAGATGTTGCCTTTGGTCTTGGCCTGGTGCAGCATCTCCACATAGTATTCCTGAAGCTTACCGTCTTCGGACAAGGCCATTTCCACCTGTTCTCCAGGCAGAACGCTGATGAACATCTTGCGTTTTTTCTTGGTGCTACGAGTCATGCAAATCCTTCATGCCATGCAGACGGGGCCTTGCGTCGAATGGGGAGAGCTGGGAGGTCGCCGCGGCAGACGGATCGCGGCGGCGCAAGGCCATGCGCCTAGACGGCGGAAAAAAAGTGTTCGGAGGAATCGTCCGTCTTCGATTCCCGATGTTGAATATGCCCGGACTGCTGCAGTTTTTCAAGGGCCTGTTGCACCGCCGCCGCAGGAGCCTGCAGGGCCTGGGCCAGCTGTGGCAGGGTTTGCGGTCGCCGGGACAGGGAGGCCAGCACGGCCCGGGCCAGGGCGCCAGGGTCGGGGGGTGCGGTGTCCGGGGCTACGGGGGCCTGGGCGTAGCATGGCTGCGGTGTGTGGGGGGCCTGCACAGGCAACGTTGCTGGCATGTTGGCAGTCAGGGCCTCGCGCCAGCGGGCCAGGGTCTCCCGGTCCACGGCCGCGGCCTCCGGGTGGGCCCCAGGCCGGGTGAGGGTGACCACATCCACCCGGTCCGGCCGCAGCCGGGCCACGTACTCCTGCAGGGCCGTCAGGTTGGCGGGGCTGTCGTTGCTGCCCTTGGACAGCAGAATTTCCAGATACAGTCTGCCCGGGAAGGCCGCGCGGAAGTCCAGCAGTCCCCGGGCCATGCGTGACAGGTCCACCTGATGGTGCGGCCGGTTCAGGCGCTGGTATTCCGCCTCGATGAGGGTATCCATGGAGGGCAGCACCAGATCCGCCGCCAGCAGTTCGCGCCGGACTTCCGGCAGGTGCATGAGGGAGGAGTTGGTGAGCACGGCCACGGGCGTTCCCGGAAACAGCGTCTTGCAGCCAGAGATGATCGCTTCCAGCCCGCGATGCAGGGTGGGTTCCCCGGAACCACCCAGGGTGATGACGTCCGGCGGCACGTGCCCGGCGTCGCGCCATTGCCGCAACTCGTCCAGCACTTGCGCCGTGGGCACCCATTCCCGCCGGTCCAGGGTCAGACGCGTGGTGGGTTTGACCTCGCAATACAGACAGTCGAAGGAACAGATCTTCTCCCCAAGCAGATCAAGGCCCAGGGACCGCCCCAGGCGGCTG
This sequence comes from Desulfovibrio sp., assembly GCA_020217165.1. Taxonomy (GTDB): domain Bacteria; phylum Desulfobacterota; class Desulfovibrionia; order Desulfovibrionales; family Desulfovibrionaceae; genus Megalodesulfovibrio. The sequence goes on from JAIWOE010000107.1 coordinate 13,117, forward strand.
GAGGTCACAGGGCCAAACACGTGCACCGGGGAGACATGCGGCATGGGCATGGTGTATTGGGGAAGCACGCGGGGCAAGGGCCGCCGTGCGGTTGACAGCGCAGGCCGCCGCCGCGTAGGCAGCGGGCAACGTCTGCGCAAAGGAGCAATCATGTCACTATCCGGAAAGTTGGTACTCCTGGTGAGCCCCAAGGGCA
>JAIWOE010000108.1 GCA_020217165.1 Desulfovibrio sp.
GTCGGCCACACCGGGCAGCATGCGCTGGCGGTCTTCCCGGCTGATCTTGCCCAGACCCTTGCGCAGCATGGGGGCGGCGATATCCAGGGCAGCCACCCGGGCCGTGGGGGACCGGCGCAGGATGCCGGCAGTCACATCCAGGGTGCCGGCAGCCAGGTCCAGCACCACCACCGGCAGGCCATCCTGCCAGGCCGGGGCAGCTGCGTTGAGGAGCTGGCGTCGCCACCAGATATCGATGCCGCCGCTGAGGAAATGATTCAGGAAGTCGTACCAGCCGGCAATGCGCCCGAACATGGCGCTCACGGCGCGGCGGTGCGCGTCCGCAGAACGTGGTGCAGTCATTGGGAATGGCGTCAGGAGCGGGTGCGGTCGTCTTCGCACGCAGCCGATTGTCCGGAAGCCTGCGCGACCTCGCCGCCTCCGGAGATGGTTTCCAGAATTTTGGTGTAGATGGCCGGAAACACCTCGCCGAGATTGGCCGGGGAGACGCGGCCCACCTCGATGAACTTGACCACGATCTCCTTGGTCACCTGCAGGGCTTCCTTGTGCAACTTGTCCACGTATTCCACCATGTGCGCCAACATGCTTGGCGAAAGCGGCCGGTTCCGCAGGAGAGCCTGGCCGGAAAAAAAATCCCGACCGGGTGGGGAAATGGCTTAGACCGACATGGACTAGCGCACCGGACGGGGAAAAAAGGAAGAAACCAGGAGAGCCCCTCCCTTTTTTGGGGCTGGTAGCATGGCTGGAACGGAAAGTCGAGCCGCTGCATGGTCAGCCAGTGGGGCCAGCGAATGGCCCTGCGCCGTTGCCGTCACCATCCCTTGGGCTAGGCCTCGTCTGTCAGGCCTTCGTCGTCCCCTCCTTCTTCGGCGTCCTCCTGGGAGTCCTCCTGGGCGTCCTCCTGGGCCATGGCCAGCAGCTCCTCGCGGATGACCCTGGCCGCCGCCATGGGGACCAGCCGTTCCAGTTCCTGCAGCAAGTCCGTCTTGACCCCGCCCAGGGCCTCGGGGCCCACCACCCGGCCCTCCAGCATGGCATCCACCTTGCCGGCGAAGTCCCGGGCAAATTCCACCAACCGCTGTTCCAGCAGCAGTTCCACGTGCGCGGCCACCTGCGCCGCCATGCGGCTTTCCATGACTGCCCCCAGCCGGGCCTCGGCCTGGGCCAGCAGCCGGGCTTCCAGTTCCTGGCCGGCCCGGGCGGCCTGCTGCGCCGCGTGTTCCTGCGCCGCGGCCAGCTTGCGGTCCATGGTCTCCAGGAGCCCCCGCATCACCGCCGAATCCGGCGCCAGCAGGGCGGCCACCCGCTGTTCCAGCCCCGTGTGGGCGGCGGCCAGCTCCTCCACCCGCTGCACCGTGCGCTGCCCGTCGGCCTTGGCCGATTCGCGCACCCCGGCGAGCTTGGCTTCCAGCCGTCTGGAGAAGGCGCTGTCCTCGGCCAGGGCGTCCTGCAACCGGTGCTCAAAGGTCTGCGGCGCACTGGCGGCGAACTGTCGTAGGGCGGCTTCCAGGGCGTCGATGCGGCGATGCAGGCCATCAAGCTGCTGGCCGTGCTGGGTCTGGAGCTCCTGTCCAATGTGGGCCAGGCGCGTCACGTCTTCCTGCAGGCGCTCCTGCTGCTGATCCACGGCCTCCAGCAACCCGGCCTGGGCGGCCAGCTGCTCACGCAGTTCGTGTTGGTCGCGGCTGCGGGCCTCGGCCATGCTGTACAACGCATCCAGGGAGTCCAGGGAATCCAGAGCGTTCAAGGCCTGCGTGCTGGCCTGGGCAGCGGCCTGGGCAGTGGCCTGCATGGCTGCTTCCTGCTGCGACACCGTCTCCCGCAAGGCGACCAGCTCTTCTTCCAGACTGCGGATGGTGGTGCCGCGCTCTTCCAGCCGGCCGTCCACCTGCTCCACCAGCGAGGCAGACAGGCGGACCATTTCCTGGGCCAGGGCCGTGGTTTCCTGGGAAGACTCCTCCACCATGAGCCGAACGGCATCCAGGGAGCCAGCCAACTCCTCGCGATGGGACGAGGCGGTCTGGCGCAGGGCTTCCAATTCGCCGGCGAGGCGGGCCAATTCATCCATGACGGGCTGCCGGCCCAGAGCCAGGCGCTCGGTATCGTTTCTGAGGGCGTCCAGGGCCTCGTCCATGGTCCGTTGCACCGAGGCGAGGCGGGTTTCCACCAGCCCGGCGATGGAGGCGCGCTCCCGCTGCAACTCATGGGTCGTCTCCCCACGCAATTGCTGGAAGGCTTCCTGCAGCCCGGCGGCGGCTTCCGCCTGGCTGGCCGTAGCGTCCTGGTGCGCCGCAAATCGTTTCTCCAGGACATCCACATATGCGGAAAGATTTGCGAATTTTCCATCAACCCGGGTGACGGCATTATCCTCGGCCTGAGCGGCTGCTTGGCGGATGAGATCCCGCACAGCGGCGGGCACGGCCTCTGATTCGCCCTCTGCCTCTGCATGTTGTGCCAACTCTTGCACCGAGGCCTGCAGGGAGGCCAGGGATTCGGCAAGGGTATCCAGGCGGGCATCAAGCTGTGCCAGCTGCCCCGGGATTTTGCCGGCGGTGCGGGCGTCTTCTTCCACGGTTTCCAGCCGGGCCGTCAGCTCCGCTGTGGCCGCCTGCTGGGCAGCCTGCAGGGCCGCCACCTGCGTCGAAAAGGTCTCCTGCAGGGCCTGCTGCGCATCCCGAAGCGTTGCGTCTTCCTGCTGCAGCTCCTGACGCAGGGCCTCCAGGTGGCCGGCCTGCTCGGCCATGCGGGCCACCTCGGCCTGCAGCTGCTCCAGGGCTTCCTGCGATGCAGGGGGGGTGGCGAGACGCGCCGCAAGTTGCGACTCGAAGTCGGCCTTGAGGGCCTCCAGGCTGGCGTGCAGTTGCGCCTGCAGCCCGGCCACGGCGGCTTCCAGATCCTGCACGGCCTGTTGCACGTCGGCCCCAGGGGGAGGCGCAGGCGGAGCCGGGGGGGCCAGCGGAGCGGGGGGAGTGGGCGGGGCCGGAGTAGCGGCCGCAGCCAGGAGACTGGCACCGGCACCAGCTGCCACCGCCATGGCGGCGGTCAGGGATTCGCCGGAACTTATGTCGGGGGCCGATGCGGAAGTGGCGGCCTGCACTGCGGGCGCCACTTCGGCGGAGACAGGTTCCGCGGGGGCGGTGTCTGGAGCCTCCTGCACCAGCTCCTCCAGCTCCTCATACAGGCTGGCGGAGGGACTGCCCGGGGCGGGGCCGTGTTCGGCCAGGGCCGTCAGAGAATCAAGATCCCCCAGCTCTCCCAACCCCTCAAGACCCTCCAGGGCTTCGAGGTCGTCAATGTCTTCGAGGTCTCGAACATCTGCAACCACATCGGCCGCCGCGGTTTCCACATCCGTCAGTTTCGGCCCCTCAGGCATGTCGGGCCCGGCTGGGGCAGCTGGAGCGAGGATGTCTTCCTCGCCAAGGTCGAGCACGTCTTCCTCCAGCGGTTCGGCCTCCTGGGTCGCCACCGGGGAAGGCTGCGCCTGAAACTCCAGGTCTTCAACTCCGAGGTCCTGCAGCAGGTCATCCAACCCGACGGCATCGCTGCTGCCGGCAAGGCGATGCTCGGCACCGAGGGCCGCCAACTGGGTCGCCTCGGCCGATTCGCCGACGGCGTCAAGAGAGTCAAGAGCATCCAGGGAATCAAGGGCTTCCAGTTCGTCCCCATCGACCACGTCGCCCCGCGCTTCCAACCCGTCAAGAGCATTGAAAGAGTCGAGGGGATCAAGGGAGTCGAGGGCCTGGAGGGCGTCGGGGTCGGGGGCAAGGGTGTCATCCATGGAGATGGCCTCCAGGCGCTCCTCGGGGCCAGCCAGTTCTAGGTCGTGCGCTTCCACGTCGCCCACGAGGTCATCCAAATCTGCGATGTCGTCGTCCTCGTCCTGGCTAAAACCTTCGTCCTCACGGCCGCCGATCATGGAGGCGGCGACGAGATCCAGGGTAAAGTCATCGTCATCCAAATCCTTGAACTGCGAGGTGTCGCCCTCCAGGGGGGACGCAGCCGGCGGCGGATCATGGCGGACCAGGGTGGTTTTCTCCAGTTCATCCAGATCGCCCAGGGCATCGAAGTCGTCCAGATCGTGGGGGACGTCCGTATCGTCCAGCCCCTGCAGATCGCCCAGGGTCGCTGCCCCCTGGTCGTGTCCGGACTGGGATTCCGGGCCGAACAGGTCGTCGTCGCCCAGGGCCAGGTCCAGGTTGTCCAGATCGTGCAGGGCCAGGTCGTCCAGGTCGGCCACGCCCTGCCCGTCGGCAGGCGCGGCGCCCCTGTCCACCAGGGCCGTACCGCCGAGCTCGCCGGTTTCGGAAAACAGGTCGTCCAGCTCCCTGGCAAAGTCCACGTCACTGCCCAGGCCGTCCAGGGGCACGCCGGTCACCGCCGCCAGTTCGTCGTCCACCGACACGCCGGTGATGGACATGAGCCCGTCCTGCCCGGTGTCTTCGGCCAGATCGTCCAGATCGGCCAGATCATCCAAATCGGACAACTCGGGCAAATCAGCCAGATCGGTCAATTCGAAGATATCTGCATCATCCACGTTGTCGGACTGTCGCCGGGCAGCCATACGTCACCTTCGCAGAACAGGTTGCAGGGGGACGGGGTGTGGCGACGGCTGTTGCGTCGCTCGCGCAGCAGTGCGCACCAGGGCCGGGCGTGCGCCACCCACTGCGTCTTCCTGAAAAATTCAGGCAGCGCGACACGCAAACACCCTGCGCCCGCTCTGCACAGCGTTCGTATTGAAGCACATTTCCGTGTGCAAGGCAAGGAAAAGGACGGAAAACCATAACGGAATCAACGTCTTTGAGACGCATCCCCCGTCTGGTACTTGGCCAGGTATCCCCGCGGAGTCAGCAACTTACCGCCAGCCATGCGGGTTTGCGAATTGCCCACCACTACAATGGAGAGCATATCCGCCTGGTGCCATGGCATTTCCCCCAGGGTGGCCACCACCACAGCCTGCTGCGGACGATAGGCCTGGCGCACCAGCCCGGCCGGCCGCCCGGCGCCGGTGTGGCCAGCGATGATCTCCACGGCCCGGCTGAGCTGCCAGTCCCGATGGGTGGACCTGGGATTGTAAAGCACGATGACGAAATCCCCGACCGCGGCGTGTTCCAGTCGGCGTTCGATGACCTCCCAGGGGGTGAGCAGGTCCGACAGACTGATCACCGCAAAGTCGTGCATCAGGGGCGCGCCCAGCAGGGCGGCGGCGGCGGCCAGGGCCGGCACGCCGGGGACAATCTCCACGGGCACACGGCCCAGGAGGTCTTGCGCGTCCAGCAACTCCAGCACCAGGCCGGCCATGCCGTAAATGCCGGCGTCGCCGCTGCTGACCACGGCCGTGGGCACGCCATCCAGTGCTGCCTGGATGGCGTGCTGGCACCGCTGCATCTCGCCGCGCATGCCCGTGGCCATAATGCGCTTGCGGTCGCGGAGTTCCTGGGGAATCAACTCGATGTAACGGGTGTAGCCCACCAGAAGTTCGGCTGCTTCCAGGGCGGCCAGGGCCTGGGGGGTGCAGAGGGCGGTGTCGCCCGGGCCGAGGCCCACCACGGTCAGCGGGGCGGAAGTGGACGGGAAGGATGCGGACATGCAGACCTCATGGCCACGGCGCAGGTCATGCCCGGGCCGCGCTGTTTGGGGACAAGAATCGTGGACGTCTTCGCCAGCAGCAGGGCCGCGGCCTCGGCCACGGAGGCCACCCCCATGCGCGCCTGGACCATGGCCGACGGGGTGGGGACGGGCACCTCCGCCAGGGCCGAGGCAGGGTAGAACACCGGCGGCACCCCCAGGGCCTCTGCCAATTGCAGCAGGCCGGGTTCGTCGGCCTTGGCCTCAATGCTGGCTAGGCCCATGAGGCTGGCGGCAGCCAGGCCGTGGCGGGCCAGCACCTCGCGGACGAAGGATTCCAGTTGCGTCACGGGCACCCCACGCTTGCAGCCCACGCCCAGGGCCAGCACCGCAGGGTGCACCACCGCCACCCGGTGGTCCGGGGTGGGGGTGCGCCAATCCACCACCAGCAGGGCGCCGGGCCAGGCGTCGGCTTCCTCCGGCGTCAAGGGCGTCAGCAAGGCAGCCCACTCGTCGTCCAAGGGCATACAGCCAAGTGGATCCACCACCCCCATTTGCTCGCCGCGAACCAGGGCAGCCATGAGCCCGGTGAGGGCGGCGGAGTGCGCCGGCGTGAGGCCGTGCCGGGCCAGCAGCACATCCAGGGCCGGCAACCCGGTCGCATCCGAGGCGGTGGTGATGACGGCCTGGCCGCCGGTCACCTCCGCCACGCGCCGGGCCAGGGCATTGGCCCCGCCAAGATGGCCGGACACCAGGCTGACGAGGAACCGTCCGTCCTGATCCGCCACCACCACTGCCGGGTCCACGTGCTTGGAGACCAGCAGCGGCGCCACGGCGCGCACCACGATGCCCGCGGCACACAGGCAGACGTGCCCTGCGTAGGTTGGCCAGACCCCGGCGAGGGCATCCGCGAACCGGGTGAACCGGAACAGGCGGAGTCCCTCGCCCTCATGGGTCGGCCCACCGGGGATGCTGGGGATGTTGTGGTGCAGGTGCAGATCCGCATCCAGGGCACCAGCCAGGGTCCTGCCCAGGACGGCGCCCCGGGGGGTCAGCGCCCAGACGGCCAGCCTGCTCAGAGCGTCACCTGCCGGGCCGCGTGCAGGGTCTTGGCGAAGTCTTCCTCGGTGTGGGCAAAACTGACCATGGCGCACTCGAAGCCCGAGGGTGCCAGGTAGACGCCCTGCTCGCGCATCTGGATGTAGAAATTGGCGTAGCGGTCACGGTCGGCGGTTTTGGCGCTGTCATAGTCCGTGACCGGGCAGTCGGTGAAGAACAGGGTGAACATGGACGCGAAGACGTTGCACGTCACCGCCGCTCCCTTACCCCGCAGGATGTCCGCCAGCTCGCCGGCAAAGGCGGCGGTGCGGGCCTCCAGGGCGGCATAGTCGCTGGCTTCCAGGGCGGCCAGGGTGGCCAGCCCTGCGGCCATGGCCACGGGATTTCCGGACAGGGTACCGGCCTGGTACACGTCACCGCAGGGGGCGATGCGCTCCATATACTGGCGCTTGCCGCCGTACGCGCCCACGGGGAAGCCGCCGCCGATGATCTTGCCCAGGGTGGTCAGATCCGGTTCGATGCCAAAGCGCGTCTGCGCCCCGCCAAAGGCCACCCGCAGGCCGGTGATGACCTCGTCAAAAATCAGCAGCGCGTCATGGGCGGTGCACAGGTCGCGCAGGCCCTGCAAGAATCCCGGCGCGGGCGGCACCAGGCCCATGTTGCCAGCCACGGGCTCCACGATGACGCAGGCGATCTGCCCCGCATGGGCGGCAAAACAAGCGGCCGTGGCCTCCAGGTTGTTGTAGGGGACCACGATGGTGTCTTCGGCGGTGCTGGCGGGCACGCCGGGGGTGCCGGGAATGCCCAAGGTTGCCACACCGGACCCGGCGGCGGCCAGAAAGGCGTCGGCATGGCCATGGTAGCAGCCGTCAAACTTGATGACCTTGGCCCGGCCGGTCACGCCCCGGGCCAGGCGCAGGGCGCTCATGGTGGCCTCGGTGCCCGAGGAAACCATGCGCACCATGTCCATGGCCGGGAACACGCGCGTGAGTTTTTCCGCCAGCAGCACTTCCGCCTCGCAAGGAGCGCCGTAGCTGGCGCCCTTCTTTACGGCGTCCATCACCGCGGCCTCCACCCCGGGGTGGCAGTGGCCCAGGAGCATGGGCCCCCAGCTCATGACAAAGTCGATGCACTCCTGCCCGTCCACGGTGCGCAGCTTGGAGCCGTAGCCTTCAGCGATGAAAAGCGGGTCCGCCTTGACGGACAGGCAGGCGCGGACCGGAGAATTGACCCCGCCGGGAATGACCTTGCGGGCGCGTTCAAAGAGCTCCCGGGACGTATGCATGGATTTCATGGTGGCATCCTTCCAGAACTATGGTGTTGGCCTTCCAAAAGAGACAGGGGGCGCGACGCACACGGCGTCGGGCCAGCGATGCCACAGGGGCGCGCCGGGGTCAAATGCCCGTGGCGGATGCGCCGGCCCACACCGGCAGGGTGAAGTGGAAGGCGCTGCCCTGGCCGGGCTGGCTCTCCACCCAGATTTCCCCGCCATAATGGGTGACAATTTCCTTGCAGATGGCCAGACCCAGGCCAGTGCCGCCGGAGCCGGCCACTACCACATCCCCGCCGCTGCGGCCATGGCGGTTGTGCAGTTGCACGAACTTTTGGAACAGCCGGCCCTGATCCTCCGGAGCGATGCCGGGACCAGTGTCTTGCACGATGAACTGGACCTTGCCGCCCTGCCCTTCCGCGTATGCCAGCACCTGTACCTGGCCTGCTTCTGTATACTTGACGGCATTGTGCAGCAGGTTCACCAGCACTTGCTGGAGGGAATCCGGATCGGCAAGCACTTCCGGCAGGGAGTCGGGCACGTCCACCCGCAACTGGATTTCCGGCTTGAGGGCAAACAGCATGGCCGTGCTGCGGATGGCATGCTCCACGGCCGTGGCCGGCCGGATGGGTTTGTCGCGCCAAACGCGGCGTCCGGACTCGCTGCGGTTGAGGTCCAGCACGTCGTTGATGAGCCGGGTCAGGCGGGCGCCCTCACCCTCGATGACCTGCAGATTGTCCATGATTTGCGCGCTGCGCCGCTCCAGGTTTGGATCCTCCCCCACCAGGGGCAGGAAGTGCCGGCGAAAGTGCTTGCGCGTGAGGGAGGCGAACCCCAGCAGGGAGGTGAGGGGCGTGCGCAACTCATGGGACACGGAAGACAGGAAATGGGACTTGAGCTCGTCCAGTTCCGTGAGCTTGCGGTTGACCTCCTCCAGCTCACGGACCTTGGCGCGGATGGCGTCCCGCATGGTGGCAAACTGGCGGGCCAAGCTGCCGATCTCGTCGTCGCGGGAGGTGTCTATGGGCTCTTCCAACTGCCCGGACGCCAGGGCCTGGGCGCTTTTTTCCAGGGAGGCCAGGGGCGTGACCACACCGTGGCGGAAGAACAGCAACAGCCCCGTGGAGGTCAGCAGAATACAGCCCAGGGAGGCCAGGGCAAACCCCCAGCCCAGGCGGGCCTTGAGGCTGTCCGAGGCCTGGGTGCTGATGGTCACCAGGGAATAGAAGAACGGCCGCGCCCCCTCAAAGGCCCGGATGGGCGTGATGCACAAAAGATTACCCGATTCCAGGCGCACCACGACTCCCTGATCCCCCGGGGATTCCTGCACCCTGGCCAGATGGGCGGCCTGGCCGTGCTCCAGCTGGTCCAGGTTGCGGCCCACCAAGGCCTTGTCCGCGGCAAAATAGATGTGCCCGTCTGGCGCCACCACCAGACCATCCAGAAACTCGTTACCGGCCAGGGACGTCATCACGGACTTGTCGGCCACGGATTCGTAGCGCAGGAACTGGCGGCTCATGAGCAGGCCGGGCAACCGGGCCCGGGTTTCCAGGGAGCGGTCAATCTCCTTGGACAACACCCCCACCGCCGTCACCCCCAGGGCGGCCAGGGCCAGGGCCTCCACCAGCACCACAATGATGCTTGTGCGGCCCAACAGGCTTTGGGGACGAAGGCGCATGCGCATCGGTCACTCACCTAACCATTACGGCCACCGCTGCAACGTGGCCTGGTGCAAGGCCCGCAGCACGGCGTCCACGTCGCGCCGGCGGGTCTGGAAGTCCTCAAAGGCCTGCAGTCCGGCCCGGGCCAACGGCTCCGAGGCCGTGAGATCGAAGGCGAATTCCCAGGTTGTTCCCGAGCGGACTTCAGCCAGAATCCGCTGCTGCATGGACGAATAGGCCGCGGGAGACACCTGGGTGCTGGGGGCCAGGGCGCCGGACCCGCGGCTCATGGCCAGTTGGGCGTCGGCATCGGCAAAGGCGGCCAGGGCGGCACGGCCCTGGGGACGGTTTCCCCGGGCGGTGAGGGCCACCAGGTCCACGGGGCCCAGATTCGCGCGGGGGACATCGGCATCCACCATGGGGAAGGCAAAAAAGTCAAAATCCGTTCCGGGCTTCCAGCCCAGCTTGCCCTCAAACATCCCCACTACCCAGGTTCCCATGAGGGTCATGCCTGCCTCGCCGCCATGCACGGTCTTCACCGCGCCAGCCCAGTCGTACAGGGCTGGCTGGGGCAGAAAATACTCCTTCTCCAACAATTCATGCCACAACAAAAACGCGCGCCGGACCCTGGGGTCCAGGAAGGACTCCTGCCCGTTCAGCAGCCGCTCACGAAACTCCCGACCTGCCGTGCGCAGGAGCAGAAAGTCGAACCAGAACTGCGCCGGCCATTTGCCTTGCAGGCCCAGGGCCAGGGGTCTGCGGCCATGGCGTTTGATGGCCTCGCACACGGCCAGAAAGGCCTCCCAGGTACGGGGCGGCGCCAGCCCCAGGGTGGCAAAGAGGGCTTTATCGTAAAAAAAGCCCACCCAGTGCATGGTCACGGGCACGCCGTATCGCTTGCCGCTGTAGGTGCAGGCCTCCCGCAGGGCTGGGGGAAACACGTCATCCATGCGATGCATGCGCCAGACGTCGTCCACTGGTGTCAGCATGCCCGCCTCGGCCAGCACCTTGGTTCGCTGGCCAGCCCAGTTGGAGATAATATCCGGCGCGCCTTCCCCCCGCAAAATGGCCCGGATTCCCAGTTTGAAGGCCTCATGCTCGAAGCCCTGGGTCAGAATCTGCAGGCTGGGATGCCGGACGGTGATGGCCTGCATCATGGCGTCCACGCCGGTACGGAAGTCGTCTGTCCAGTAGTGCAGAAACACCACCGGCGCCGAGGCGCGGGGATCCCCCTTGGCAGCCAGGGCAGTTCCGCAGGCCGTCAAGAGCAGCACCATGACAAAAAGCGCCCGTCCGCCCTGGCGAACGCGTGTCGCGCCTGGAAATAATCGCATTGACGTATCCTGATTGAATTCCCTCCGCTTCCCGGAAAAGCCATAGCATGGAATCCCTGCCTTTGGCGACACCAATGCGGCGTTTTCCCCGCGTTATTCTTGAAAATACACCATGGACGTCTTCTTGAGCTCCTTGATGCTGTGCAACAGCCCGAAATCACGCTGCCCCGTGGTCTCGGACAATTCCTGCACCACGCGCTGTAGCTCCTCGGGGCTGCGCCCGTGCACCATGGTGAACAGGGTGTAGGGCCAGTCTGCCTGGGCAGGCCGCCAATAGCAGTGGGAAACGTGGGGATGTTCCGCCATGGTCGTGCCAGCGGCGTCACGGGCGGCATCGTCGTCAATGCGCCAGGCCACCATGACATTGTGATTCCAGCCGGCGTTCTGATGCTTGATGGATGCGCCAAAGCGGCGGATGACGCCCTCGTCCACCAACGACTGCAACAGGCTGATGACTTCCTGCTCGCTGACACCGGCCTGGCGGGCCATGTCGGCATACGGCGTCAGGGAGTCGGGCAACTGATCCTGGGCAAGGCGCAGGATGGTGCGCTCGGCGGGGGTGAAGTGACGCATGCAATCTCCTTGTGCGCAGAGGCGCGGCAACAATCCTCCTGGTCCCCTAGCCAAGTGGAGCGGTATTTGGCAAGCCGTGTCTTGCATCCGGCGTGCGCTCGACGTACACAGAAGCGCTGTAAGGAGGACGATCATGCGCATCACCGTGCTGGGAGGCGGCAGTTGGGGCACGGCCCTGGCGGGCCTGTTTGCGGGACAAGGCCGCGAAACGACGTTATGGATCCGGGAGGCCGACCTGGCAGCCCGCATCCGGCGCACCCGGGAGAATGACGTGTACCTGCCCGGCATTGTCCTGCCCGCGGCCTTGCGCATCGAAGAAGATCTGCCCCGGGCCCTGGCCGGTTCCGGCGTGCAGGTGCTTGCCGTGCCGTGCCAGTTCAGCCGGGAATTCCTGCTGCAAGCCCGTCCCCACCTGCCCCGGCGGCCGGTGGTGGTGTGTGCCAGCAAGGGCATCGAGGTGGCGCATCTGGCCACCATGAGCCAGGTGGTGGAAGAAACCCTGGAGGGACTGACCCCGACCTTCGCCATGCTTTCGGGCCCCTCCTTCGCCATGGAAGTGGCCAAGGGCCAACCCACGGCCGTGGCCCTTGGCTGCGCCAACGAGGCCATTGCCCGCGAGCTGCAGGGGCTGCTCTCCGGTCCCATGTTCCGGGTGTACACCAACCCCGACGTGCGAGGCGTGGAGCTGGGCGGCGCCCTGAAAAATGTGATGGCCATTGCCGTGGGCATGCTGGACGGCCTTGAGGCCGGGCTGGACGCCCGTGCTGCCCTCATCACCCGTGGCTTGGCCGAAATGAGTCGCCTGGGCGTGGCCATGGGCGCCCAGGAGCGCACCTTCATGGGCCTGGCCGGCATGGGCGATCTGGTGCTCACCTGCACCGGGGATTTGTCCCGCAATCGCACCGTGGGCCTGGAGCTGGGCCGGGGCAAGACCCTGGCGGAGATCATCGCCTCGCGCAAGAGTGTGGCAGAAGGCGTGGCCACCACGGAATCCATGTTCCAGTTGGGCCGCAACTACGAGGTGGACCTGCCCATCACCGCGGCAGTCCATGCCGCGCTGTACGAGGACGCCCCGGTGCGCGAGACCCTCTCCCGGCTCATGGCCCGCACCCTGAAGGGGGAATGAGCCACCCATACCCGCATGCGCGCATGCGCTCATGCCCGTTGACCCCTGCCGCAGGGGACTGATACAGCTTCTCCAACCCTTCACCATCATTCCGCGAGCGTTGCCATGAAACACCCCCGCCGGTCCAATCTCCTGCCCTGCCTCCTTGCGCAGCTGGCCCTTGTGTTCGTCCTGGCATTCATGTTCGTGGCCCAGGCCGGGCTGCCCCTGTTCATGCCCAAAAAAGCGGATGCCGACATGGCCGCCCTGCGCCAGCAAGGGCAATCTATCGTGGCGGACGTGCAGTCCATCCTGTCCATGAACGTGGCCCGGGCTGGCGGCGTGGGCAAGGAAGCCCTGATGAGCGGCCTGGAAGACGCCTGCGCCAAGGCCCTGCAGTTCACCGCCGGCTGGAGCATCGACTGCGCCGGCGATCCCGCCAGCGGCGAAGTGGCCATCACCGCCACCCATGCCGGGCTGGGAGAACCCGTGCGCGGCGTGTGGAAGCACGGCAACTAGTGTGATGTCCACGAAATAGGGAACCCTTTCTTCAGCATGGGTTCCCCGAGGATGCTTTTCCAAGGACATGTTGCCGTAACACCAGTCCCACTGCAAGAGCACCGCACTGTGGCGGCGGGCAGGCCCCGGGTTACTGCTGTAGCAGGCGGTAGACCGTGGTATGCCGGTACGCCTTGCCCGGGGTCAGCAACACGCTGGGAAACTCGGGCCGGTT
>JAIWOE010000109.1 GCA_020217165.1 Desulfovibrio sp.
CTGCGTGGGCATCATCCTGGCCCTGCAATCTGCCGCCCAGTTGGAAAAATTCGGCGCCCTCAGCTATGTGGCCAATCTGGTGGGGGTTATCATCGTCACGGAGCTCGGCCCCCTGATGACGGCCGTTATCGCCACGGGCCGGTCGGGTGCCGCATTTACGGCGGAAATCGCCACCATGAAAATTTCCGAGGAAATCGACGCCCTCCACGTCATGGGCATCGATCCTGTTCGCTTCCTCGTCTGGCCCAAGCTGCTGGCCATGATCGTCATGATGCCGCTGCTCACCATCTGGGCAGATTTTGTGGGCATCCTCTGCGCCGGCATTTTTTCGGACATCGCCCTGGGCCTGCGGGCTGCCGACTACTTCAATCAAACGGCAAATTTTCTGACCCTCCAGGACTTCTTTTCCGGCGTGGTCAAGAGCATCGGCTTCGGGCTCACCATCACCATTGTCTGCTGCTGGCAAGGCTTCATGGCCTTTGCCGGCGCCGCCGATGTGGGCATGCGCACCACCAGGTCCGTGGTGCAGTCCATCTTCATCATTATTCTCCTGGACCTCTACTTCACCGCCCTCAACTACATGTACCGGTAGATCATGCGCACCCAGCACGCCCCGGAAATTCGCATAGACAATCTGACCATTGGCTGGCCCGGGCACGAGGTGTTGCGTGATGCGAGCCTGGTGCTGCCCGCGGGCAAGATCTCCGTCATCCTGGGCGGTTCTGGAGATGGCAAGTCCACCCTGCTGCGGCATATCCTGGGGCTGAACAAGCCCCTCGCCGGCTCCATCCGCATCGACGGGCACAACATCTCCAGCATGGATCAGGAGGCAGGCCACGCCCTGCGCGCAAAAATGGGCGTGCTGTTCCAGAACGGGGCCATGCTCGGCTCCATGACCCTGGGCGAAAACGTGGCCATGCCCCTGCGCGAGCATACGGACCTGGACGAGGAAACCATCGAAACCGTGGTGCGCCTGAAGCTAAGCCTGGGTGGCTTGGAACGATTTATGGAGTATTACCCCAGCCAGCTGTCCGGCGGCATGCGCAAGCGGGCCGGCCTGGCCAGGGCCCTGGTGCTGGATCCGCGCATCCTGCTGTGCGACGAGCCCTCCGCCGGTCTGGACCCCATCACCGCGGCGGCCCTGGATCAGCTGATCCTGGATCTGCACAACACCTTCACCATGACCATTGTGGTGGTGACGCATGACCTGGACAGCATGTTCACCATCGCCCAGCATGTGGTGGCCCTGCATGCTGGCGAGTTGGTGTTTCAGGGCAGTGTGGATGCGCTCAAGGCCTCGCACAATGCCTTCTTGCAGCAGTTTCTTGCCAGGCAGCCGGGAGAGCGCGCCCGCCCGACCCTGGATTATTAAGGCCCCACCCACCTGCGCGAAGGGCGTGGAGAAGGTGCAGAAGGTGAAGGTCGCGTAACACCTGTCAGGCCGAAAACCTGCGAGGGGGATCAGTGAAGCCAAAGGAGCGCAGCGCAGCAGACATGCTCCGCGCCATGGCCACCATTGTGCTGGGGCTGCTGGTGCTGGGGCTGTTCATCGTGGCCCTGGGGGGGTTCCGCTTCTGGGAACGGCTCACCCACTATACGATCCTGTTCGACACCGTGAAGGATCTCAATGTGGGGCAGCCGGTCAAGCTGGACGGCATGAACATAGGCCGGGTCACGGCCATCCGGCCCTATCTGGAAGATCCTTCCCTGGTGCAGGTGACCATCGGCGTGCGGGACAACATGCCCATCTACGCCAACAGTGTGGCCAGCATCAGCCAGCGCGGTCTCGTGGGTGACTATTACGTGCTGCTGACCCTGGAGGGCAACACCGGCCCCGTGCTGCCGCCGGATTCCGTCATCGCATCCAAACGGACGACTGGCCTGGCAGAACTTGGCGCCATGGTGGGGGATTTGGTGACCAGCCTTAAACCCCGGCTGGAGCGCATTGCCGCAGGGCTGGAACGACTGTTTACCCCGGAGAATATCCAGCACGTCTCCGCGGTGCTGGCGGAGCTGGAAACCCTGGTGCACAGCACCCAGGCCGCCGTGCATACCCTCCACCAGGAGCTGGACGGCGTGGGCGACCAGACCAAGGAAACCCTGCAGCATGGCACCGCCACCCTGGATCAGGCCCGCGAAACCTTCGTGGCCGTGCAGGCCGATGTTGCGGCGTTGTCTGCAGAGTTGCGTGGGCAGGTCCATGAGGTGGGCACCCGCTATGCGGCTTTGGCCGCCCAGGTGCAGACGGACCTGGGGTACAATCAGGAGCAGCTGGCCCAGGTGCTGGATCAGGTGCAGCGGCTCTCGGAGGAGCTGACCATGCTCACACAGGATGTGAAGGAGCGCCCCTGGCAGCTGCTGCGCGCGCCCCGGGCCTTTCCGGAGGTGCGGCAATGAGGTTGGGCCAGAGGAATACCATCAGGGTGGGCGCCCTCGCCGCCATGGTGCTGGGACTGGTCTGTGCAGGATGCATGGGGCCGGGGCCGGTGGAGCGGACGCTGGTGGTCTTGGGCGGTTGCCCGGGACAACAGTCAGGAGCACCGGGCCAGCCCAGCCACATGGCCCAGGCCGCACTGCCCATAGTGGCCGTGCTGCCCTTCGAGGCCTCTGCCGCCCTGGACCGCCGGGCCGTGGCCATTCAGGAAGGGAATGTGCTCCGCAGCGCCACCACCTGGTCCTGGGAAGACACGCCCCGCCGCATGGTGACCCAGGCCGTGCTGGACCAACTCGCCTGCAGCGGTGCCTGGGGCGTGTTGTGGCCCTACCGTCCCCGGGGGGAGCACTTTGCGGTGCTGGGGGGTCGTGTGGATGATTTCAGCGTGGCCCTGCACCCCCAAGGCGGTGAAGTGCGGGTGGCCTTGACCGTGGATGTCTGGAGCGCCCAGAAGGGCCCTCTGCTGGGCCGGCTGTCCGTGCAAGCCACGGCGCCGTGCTCGGATGCCACGCCCCAGGCCGCGGCCGTGGCGGCCCAGGACGCCTTGCGAGACGCCATGCGCCAGGTGGAGCAGGGACTGCAAACGCTACGCCCGCGCATGGAGATGACAGGTGAGTAGCCGCTGGGAAATCTTCCAATGCATCGCCGAGGAGCGTATCCGCGCGGCCTATGACGAGGGGCAGTTCGACGAGTTACCTGGCAAGGGGCAGCCCCTGGTGCTGGAAGACGATTCCATGATCCCGCCGGAAAATCGCATGGCCTGGAAGATTCTCAAGAATGCCGGCATGTGCCCGCCGGAGCTGGAGCTGGAACAGCAGGCCCATTCCCTGGCGGAGATGCTCTCCCAGTGCGCCGATGAGCAGGAACGGCTGCAGCAAATCAAAAAACTGCAGTGTCTGGTCACGCGCATCAACATGGGCAGGCGCCGTCCGGTATGCCTGGAAACGGATGCGGAGTATTACCGCAAGATTGTGGAGCGTGTGCCCCTGGAGTCCTCCCGGCCTCGATCCGAGGATTCCTGAACGCACGGGTCTTGATCAGCATTTCCCCAGCAGGCTGGCGAAGAAGAATTCCCGGGCCAGGGATGCCGGCGGGGTCGTGTGGCGGATCAGCTCCCGGGCATCGGCATGGTTGACGAGAAAGCGCTCCACCTGGCCAGCGTTTTCCGCATGGGTCAGGGTGCAGGTGATGTACGCCAGCCGTCCCCCCCGGGGCAGCAGGGCCCAGCTTTGTTCCAGCAACTGCCGCTGCACGCGGGCCATGGTCTGGACATCTTCCGGCCGGCGATGCCATTTGATGTCCGGTCGCCGGGCGATGACGCCCAGGCCCGTGCAGGGCGCATCCAGCAGGATGGTGCGCGGCGCCTGACGCAAGGGCGTAGGCCCGGTGCCGGAAGCCAAAAAGGCCGGCGGCTGGGGCAGCCCCAGGCGGACCGCCTCGGCGCGCAGGCCGGCCAGCCGGCCCGCATGCACATCCGAGGCCCAGACAGGCTGCACGCCAGCCTCCACCAGCCACAATGTTTTGCCGCCATGCCCGGCGCAGGCATCCCACACCGGGGTGGGCCATTGCTCGGGCCGGAGGGCCTGCAAGGCTGCCTGGCTGGCCACGCTCTGGCGGCTGGCCATGCCCTTGTCCACCAGGGCGGCCACATCCAGATCATGATCCGGCTGCAGCATGACCCAGGGGGCCTGTGCCCCCAGGCAGGCGTGCATGCTGGCAATGGACGTGAACACCGCCGCATGGCCGGGCCGGGCCTGGTTGATGCGCAGGCCCAGGGGCGGTTCGTGCACGAAGGCGTCCATGTACAGCAGTGCATCCTCCCGGCCGTGTTCTTCCAGAAGCATTTCCACCATCCACGGCGGCAGGCTGTAGTAGGCAGCGGCGGCAGGGGCAAAGCCGTTGCCCTTGCGATAGGTGGCAAAGTCCTGATGTGCAGGGCCAATGGCGGCCACCTTGCGCAGCACGGCGTTGGCCAGGCCGGCCAGCTGGGGCCCGGCCCGGAGCTTCATGGCGTCCACGGCCCAATGCAGGGTGGCGTATTGAGGAATGCGATGAAGAAACAGCAGTTCGTAGGCTGCGGCCAGCAGAATTCTCGACCCTGCCGGGGGCACATTGCCTGGTTTGCGCAGAAACCGGCCCAGAATCGATTCCAGGCGGCCCAGGTGTCTGAGGGTGCCATAGACCAGATTCGTGGCCAGAGCGCGATCCCTGGAAGAGGCGCTCAGGGCGGCATCGCCAGACAATCGGGCGTCCAGGGATTCCTGCAGGGGGCGCTGGGTGTCCAGGACCTCGGCCAGTACGTCCAGGGCGCAGCGGCGGGCGACGGGGATGGCGGGGGGAGCCACGGTCAGGCGCTCCTGGACTGGGGTGGTGCCTGGACAGGAGTGTGGGCCGGCGTAAGTGCCGGCGTGTGGGCAGGCGCTTGGCCTGCAACATCGCCAGCGTCGGCAGGGCCGGCAGGCTGGATCACTTGAGCCAGCACGGCGCGCACGGCCTCCAAATCCACCCGGGTATCCAGGCAGGGGCCGCACGGCCGCTCATTAAGCACGCCATACACGGGAATGGGATACGCGTCCTGGATACCACTGGCGAGGTCACGCTCGCAGGCCACGGCAATGATGAGTGTAGGCCGGGTCTGGACCACGATGCGCCGGGCAATGGTGCCACCGGTGGCAATGGCCAGGCGCACGCCGGAGGCCTCGGCCAGTTCCAGCAGGGAGCAGATGGGGCAGCGGCCGCAGCGTTCGCAATTGTTCACGTCGTAGGTGAGGCGGTGGGGGCAGTCGCTTGCCTGGAGGCAGTGGGGCAGGAGCAGAAGTACGCGGTGGGGCGGGTGGCGCTGCCAATCCTGCATCACCAGTTCATTGTTCACCTTGATGAAGGAATTGCGGACCTTCTCCTTGGAAATGCCCAGGAGCATGCCCAGCAGGGACATGAGGGGCAGCATGAATTTGATGGTCACGCCGCGCAGTTTGCGGGAAAGCAGCACCGGCCGTTTGAGCATGATGTGCAGAACCAGGGACAGCCATGCCCACAGCACCACAACCATGAGGGCCACCGTGACCATGCCGGCCACATACGGCAGGGCCGCATGAATGTTGGCCAGGCCAATGGAAGGAACGATCCACAACAGGGCCAGGCCGCTGATCACCAGTAGGCTGGTGGCGGTGATGAGCCCCAGGAACAGCCGCTTGCGGGCGGCGGTGTCGTCAGCCAGCGCGTATTTCATGGAATTCAAGGGCAAGGACGCAGGGTAGGAATGCTTGTGGTGAAACGTAGAGGACAGGAACGCCGACAATTCCCTGCGTACCGCAAAAAAGGAGAGAAGAAAACTGGGAAATCAAAGCGGGTGGGAACGTCCCAGGATCACGGCCTCGCCGGCAGTGCGGGAAAGGTAGCCGTTGATGAAGGCCCGCGCATCCATGGAACAGCGTCCGGCAGGGCACAGGCTGGGGAGCAGGTAGGCCTTGTCTGCGCAGGCCACGGCCAACTGGTCGTCGGTCAGGCCCAGGACCGTGCCTGGGGCCACGGGTTCGGACAGGGCATCGCCCACCACGCCAGGGGTCAGGGACAGGCGAATAACCTCGCCATCGCTGGGGTGCCAGAAGGTATACGGCCCGGGCCAGGGGTGCATGGCCCGGATGCGATTGTGAATGGCCATGGCCGGCTGGTTCCAGAAGATCTCGCCCTCTTCCTTGCGCAGTTTAGGGGCGTAGGTGGCGCGGTCGTTGTTCTGGGGGATGCGGGGCAGGGTTCCCTGCTCCAGGCGCTCCAGGGCTTTCACCAGCAAGGTGCCGCCCATGGCGGCCAACTCGTCATGCAATGTGGCGGCGGTATCATGATAGCCGATGATGAGAGTCTGCTGCAGGCAGATTGCACCTGTATCCAGCCCGGCATCCATCTGCATAATGGTGATGCCGGTGGACAACTCGCCGTCAAGAATGGCCCGCTGGATGGGTGCTGCGCCGCGGTATTTAGGCAACAGGGAGGCGTGGACATTCAGGCAGCCGTAACGGGGGGCGTCCAGTACGGCCTGGGGCAGGATGAGCCCATAGGCAGCCACCACGGCCA
The DNA here is from genome assembly GCA_020217165.1 of Desulfovibrio sp. GTDB lineage: Bacteria > Desulfobacterota > Desulfovibrionia > Desulfovibrionales > Desulfovibrionaceae > Megalodesulfovibrio. The sequence continues at coordinate 6,506 of JAIWOE010000109.1, forward strand.
CGTCGGGGGCCAGATCGGTCACCAGGCGCACATTGTCCTCACCCTTGAAGGTCAGGGGCTGGAACACGGGCAGGCCTCTGGCCAAGGCCAACTGCTTGACCTCGGGGGGGCGCATCTTGCCGCCGCGTCCAGCGGGCCTGTCCGGCTGGGTGAACACACCCACCACCTCGCCCTGGGGCCACGACAGAATGGACTCCAGCACGGTGGCCGCAAACCCGGGCGTGCCCATGAAGACGATGCGCATTGGCTGCCCCCTGCACTGTTACGGGCGCTTGGCGCGTTTGGCGATTTTGCGCTCGTACATGCCGCGCTTGAGCCGGCCGACTTTGTCGATGAGCAGGGTGCCCTGAAGGTGGTCAATTTCATGCTGCAGGCACACGGCCAACAAGCCGTCGGCCTCGATACACACCTCGTTGCCCTGCAGGTCCTGGCCGCGCACGCGCACGATTTCGGCGCGCTCCACCGTGGCCCGGAACTGGGGTAGGGAGAGACAGCCTTCCTCGCTGTCGATGCAGCCCTGGGCCTGCTCAATGACCGGGTTGACCAGGGTGATGAGCTGTTCGCGCTTGTCCGGACCGGACACATCCACCACGATCATGCGGATGGAGTGGCCGATTTGCGGCGCCGCCAAGCCAATGCCTTGGCTGGCGTACATAGTGGTGGCCATGTCCCGCGCCAGGGCCATGATGTCCTCGGTCACGGCCTCCACGGTGGTGCATTCCCCGCCCAGCACCGGGTCAGGCCAGGTGCACAAGGGAAGGACGTTGCCGCCAAGAGGTCGCTCCAAGGTTGGCTCCAAAGTCTGTTCAGTGTCCATGTCTGCCACAGTAACCATGCTTCCCAAAGGAGGCAACCCGCAGGATGGATGTACCTTAGGCCTTGGCGCTTTCGCGCAGTTTGAGTCCCAGGTCCCGCAACTGCCGGGCAGATACGGCCGAGGGCGCCTCGGTCATGGGGCAGGAGCCCTTCTGCGTCTTGGGGAAGGCAATGACGTCCCGGATGGACGTCGCCTTGCACAGGAGCATCACAATGCGGTCAAATCCAAAGGCGATGCCGCCATGGGGGGGGGCGCCATAGTCCAGGGCCTCCAGCAGGAAGCCGAATTCCGCCTCGGCCTGCTCCTTGCTGAAGCCCAGGGCCGTGAACATGGCCTCCTGCATGGGCCGCGTGTGGTTGCGAATGGAGCCGCCGCCGATCTCGTAGCCGTTGAGGACCATGTCATAGGCGCGGGCCTTGGCCGGTGCCGGGTCCGCGGCCATGGTGGCGGCATAGGCATCCTGCACGGAGGTGAAGGGATGATGCCGGGCCACCCAACGCTTGTCATCGGGATCGAACTCAAAGAGGGGGAAGTCCGTGACCCAGGTGAAGGCAAAGGCCTCGGCATCGATGAGCCCGAGCATCTCGCCCAGCCGGTTGCGCAACTGGCCTAGGGCGGTGTTGACCATTTCTGCATCCCCGGCCTGGAAGAACACCAGGTCGCCCACCTGCATGTTCAGGGCGGCAGCCAGGCCTGCGCGTTCTTCGTCGGAAAGGAACTTGGCAAATGGCGACTGCCACTCGTTCTCCCGCACCTTGATCCAGGCCAGCCCCTTGGCGCCGTAAATCTTGACAAATTCAGTCAGATCGTCAATTTCCTTGCGGGTCATGGATTCGCCGCCAGGCACGCGCAGGCCCTTCACCAGGGCTGCCTGGGCAAAGACCTTGAATTGCGAGCCGCGCACCACGTGGGTCACGTCGGTCAGGGGCAGGTCAAAGCGCAGGTCCGGCTTGTCCAGGCCATATTTGTCCATGGCTTCGTCGTAGGTCATGCGCGGCATGGGCAGGGGAATGTCAATGCCCAGGGTCTGTTTGAAGACGGAGGCCATGAGCCCCTCGGCCATGGCCATGACCGTTTCCTCGGTGGCAAAGCTCATTTCGATGTCGATTTGCGTAAACTCGGGCTGGCGGTCGGCGCGCAAGTCTTCGTCGCGAAAGCATTTGACGATCTGGAAATAGCGGTCCATGCCGGCCATCATCAGCAGCTGCTTGAACAGTTGGGGGGATTGCGGCAAGGCGAAGAACTGGCCCTGGTTCAGGCGGGAAGGCACCAGGAAATCCCGCGCCCCCTCGGGGGTGGACTTGGTGAGCACCGGGGTTTCGATTTCCAGAAACCCGTCACCGGCTAGATAGTCTCGCACGGCCTTGGCCGCGGCGGAACGCAGCACCAGATTGCTGCCCACGGACGGACGGCGCAGGTCCAGGTAGCGATGCTGCAGGCGCAGGGCATCGGCCACCTCCACGCGGTCTTCGATGAGGAAAGGGGGGGTGCGGGACGTGTTCAGCAGCTTCCAGTCCGAGACCACCACCTCGATCTCGCCGGTCTCCAGATTGGGATTGACCATGCCCTCGGGCCGCAGCCGCACCGTGCCCCGGATGGCCAGCACATATTCCGTGCGCAGGATGTGCGCGCGCTCGTGGGCTTCGGGGGCGGTGTCCGGCTCAAAGACCACTTGGGTCAGGCCAAAGCGGTCCCGCAGGTCGATGAAAATCAACCCGCCATGGTCGCGGCGAAACTGCACCCAGCCCATGAGGGTGACGCTGTCGCCGGCATCGGCCTTGCGCAACGCATTGTTCTTGTGGGTGCGCACCCAGTCCCCAAGGGGCTGAATATGCTGGCGATGCTGTTCCTGGATGGAAGCCGGGCCGCTGGAAGGGGAAAGCTGCTGTTCGTCCATGATGATAGGCCGCCTCATGCGGTAAGATACCGGGCTAGCGCCGGGATGTCGTCCAGGGAAAGGGGGGTCTGGGTGCCGTCGTCCAGATTCTTGCACTGCACCACGCGGGTGGCCCATTCGTCCGGTCCCAAAATGAGGGCGAACCGGGCCTGAATGCGGTTGGCGGCACGCATTTGGCTCTTGAAGCTCTTGCCGGGCTCGCCCATGTCGCCGGGCAGGCCCAGGTCACGCAGGTGGCACACCAGGGGAAAGGCCTGGGGCAACAGGCCGGCATCCGGCAGCACCATGCAGAACGCCGGCCGCGCCTTGACCGGGGCCTGGGCCAGCAGGGCCAGGCGTTCCATGCCGCAGGCAAAGCCAATGCCCGGCAGGTCCGGCCCGCCAAGCTGTTTGATGAGGCCATCATAGCGACCGCCGCCAGCCACGGCGGACTGGGCGCCGATATCACCGGAGACGACCTCAAAGGTGGTGCGGGTGTAATAATCCAGCCCCCGCACCAGGCGATGGTTGACCACAGGTTCGATGCCGACCCCCCTGAGTAGGGCCAGCACCTGGGCAAAATGCTCCTGGCAGGCCGGGCACCCGCAGTCAGCAATCCTTGGGGCCTCCTGCATGATGGCACGGCAGCCGGCGGCCTTGCAGTCAAGCAGGCGCAAGGGATTCTTGTGCCGGCGGCGGGCGCAATCCTCGCACAGGTCGGCGTCGTTGGTGCCGGCCAAAAAGGCCTGCAGGGCCTCCATGTATGCCGGACGGCACTGGGGACAGCCCAGGGAGTTAATCTCCAGGGCCAGCCCCGGCAGCTGCAGGGCTTGCAGAAAGCTCCACAGCATGGCGATGATTTCCGCATCCACCCAGGGAGCGTCCAGGCCCAGGCACTCCACGTTGATCTGATGGAACTGCCGCATGCGGCCCTTCTGCGGGCGTTCGTAGCGGAACATGGGCCCGATGGTGAACAGTCGCGACACGGGTTCGCGGGTGTGCAGGCCGGATTCGATGAAGGCGCGCATGACCCCGGCCGTGGCCTCGGGTCGCAGGGTGAGGGAGCGGTCCTTGCGGTCGGCAAAGGTGTACATTTCCTTTTGGACCACGTCGGTCTCTTCGCCGATGGAGCGCTGGAACAGCTCGGTCCGTTCCAGAATGGGCGTGCGCAGCTCCTGGTAGCCGTGGCGGCCGAACACGGCGCGGGCCGTCTCTTCCAGGTGGCGGAACACGAGGCTTTCGGGCTCGAACAGGTCGGCGAACCCTTTGATCTTGGTCAATGGCTGCATGATGGAAACCACAGTGAAAAATTCAATGGAAGGCGACTTGCATAGCCCAGCTTGCCCGGCATGTCAAAAGCACGATGGCGTGCGGGTCAGGCAGGAAGGTTTGCCGGAAAAGGAAGCGCAGGAGGACGTGCGCAGGGGGGCGAGCTTGTCCTTGGCTAGTTGCACCAGGGGAGTCATGCCTGCGGCCGGAGCAAGGTCCAGGCGGATGACGTGCCAGGCGCCCACGGGGAGCAGGCAGGGCCAGTCGTTGAGCAGGCTCCAGGGTTTTCGCTCCACCCAGCTTTGGGGCGGGCCCAGCAGCATGGACCGCTGGGTGATGGCCCAGGGATGCGTGGTCACGGCGTTGCCGGCCTTCATGGCGGCGCGCTCCCTCGCCAGGGCGCGCAGGCGTCGCAGCACCGGCCAAAAGCAGCTGGTGTGTGCGGAGGGCGGAAAATACATCGCGCGCCTTCGGACCAGGGACACCGCGCCCGCCAGGGACCAGCGATTGCAAAAGGCAATGAGCGCCCCGCGGGAAGCCACACGCATGGCTTCGGCCAAGTGCTCCTGGGTGGGCGGGCAGCCCGTGAGCACCACGTATTCGAATTCGCGATCGGCAAAGGGCAGGTGGTCGAAGGCTGCCAGGTGCAGGTCCACGCGACTGCCCAGCCGGGCACGGGAGGCTGCCAGCAGAGCCGGGGAATGCTCCACGCCGGTCACGTCAAACCCGGCCTGCCAGAAGACATCCAGGAACTGGCCAATGCCGCAGCCGATTTGCAGCAGGCTGCGGCCGCGCCGGGGCCAGGCGGCCAGCATGCGCTCCAGCAGCCGCAGTTGGCGAGCGTGGAAAAACTGCCCCCGGGGGGATTCCAGCCACTGCTGGAGCGCAGATGCCGTGTCAGATCCAGTCATGCCGTCTCGTGGGTACTGGCGTGGCGCCCGTCAGTCCAGCACTGCGCCGGTGGAGGCGGAAGAGACCCGCGCCCGGTAGCGACGCAAAAAGGGCGAGGTCAGGGGTTTCTCCACCGGGGTCCAGGCGGCCTTGCGGGCAGCCAGGGTGGCTTCGTCCACCAGCAGCTGGATGCTGCGGTTGGGCATGTCGATGCTGATCATGTCCCCTTCCTCCACCAGGGCAATGGGGCCGCCGGAGGCTGCTTCCGGGGAAACATGGCCGATGGCCGCACCCCGGGTGCCGCCGCTGAAGCGGCCGTCGGTCACCAGGGCCACCTGGCCATCCAGGCCCATGCCGGCAATGGTGGACGTGGGGGTGAGCATCTCCCGCATGCCAGGGCCGCCGCGGGGGCCTTCGTAGCGGATGACCACCACGTCCCCGGGATTGATTGTGCCGCCCAGGATGGCCTGCACGCTGTCGTCCTCGCTGTCAAAGACCCGGGCCGGACCGGTATGCACGCGCATGCTTTCGGCCACGGCGCTCTGCTTCACGGCGCAGCCGTCGGGCGCCAGGGAGCCGTACAGGATGGCGATGCCGCCCTCGGGGGCGTAGGGCCTATCAATGGGGCGGATGACCTCGGGATCCAGATTCTCGACCTTGAGGGCCGCCAGATTTTCGCCCACGGTCTTGCCGGTGCTGGTCAGGGCGTCCAGGTGGATGAGCCCCTGTTTGGACAGTTCCTTGATGACGGCTTGGATGCCGCCGGCGGCGTGGAGGTCCTGGATGTAATGCGGCCCGGCCGGGGAGAGTTTGCACAGGTTGGGCGTCTTGCGGCTCACGGTGTTGAAGACGTCCAGGGTCAGGGGCAGGCCGGCTTCGTGGAAGATGGCTGGCAGGTGCAGCACGGTGTTGGTGGAGCATCCCAGGGCCATGTCGCAGGCCACGGCGTTGGCCACGGACCGTTCGGTCACGATGTCCCGGGGGCGGATGTTGCGGGAGAGCAATTCCATAACCAGCATGCCGGCCTGTTTGGCCAGGCGCACGCGGGCGGCGGTGGTGGCGGGGGTGGTGCCGTTGCCGGGCAGGCCCAGGCCGATGGCCTCGGTAAGGCAGTTCATGGAGTTGGCCGTGAACATGCCGGAGCAGGAGCCGCAGCCGGGGCAGGCGCAGGCTTCCAGTTCTGCCAGCGCGTCCTCGTCCATCTGGCCGCGCTTGACCTTGCCCACGGCCTCGAACACGGTGATGAGGTCTGCGGATTTTTTGTTCCGGGTGCTCCCGGCCAGCATGGGTCCGCCGCTGACCACAATGCTGGGCAGGTTCAGGCGCAGCATGGCCATGAGCATGCCGGGCACGCTCTTGTCGCAATTGGGAATGAACACCAGGGCATCAAAGGGATGGGCCGTGGCCATGATCTCAATGGAATCCGCCGTCAGTTCGCGGCTGGCCAGGCTCATGCGCATGCCTTCGTGGTTCATGGCCAGGCCGTCGCAGACGGCGATGGTGGGGAACTCGATGGGCGTGCCGCCGGCCATGCGGATGCCGGCCTTCACGGCATTGGCAATGGTGTCCAGATGCAGATGGCCGGGCACGATTTCATTGGCGGCATTGACCACGCCCACCAGGGGGCGTTCCATTTCTTCCCGGGTCAGGCCCAGGGCGTGCAGCAGCGAACGGTGCGGCGCACGTTCCAGGCCTTTGGTCATGCGATGGCTGCGCATGGGTGCTCCTTGCAAAAAGGGGGTCATGAATGGGCGCGCCGCACGGCCAGCCAGCTTCCCAGCAGCCCCACCCCGGAAAGGGTGAGCACCAGCAGGAGCATCTGCGAGAAGGGAAGATACCGGAACTGGAAGAACAGCGGCGGAAAATTGAGGACGTTCTGCAACAACAACTGCACA
>JAIWOE010000110.1 GCA_020217165.1 Desulfovibrio sp.
AGGCCGATGTGCTTTACGTGGCCGATGCGTTTGAGGTCATGGAGAAGGTCAACGCCCTGCTGAAGGACTAGTGTGACGGAGCCTGCGGCTCTGGAGCCGCCCTGTGGGCGGCCCTGCGTGTTGCGTTTTTCTGGAGACGTCCTTTGAGGACGCAACACTGAAACGCAAAATCCCTGCACCGCGTTTTCGGGGGAGAAGCCTTTCTGCACCAGGGCTTCTCCCCCGACTTGTTGTGCAAAGACGGGTGCGTGCGGCGGCCGGCTATTTGCAGCCGGGCTTATACTTGCGGTACAGGGCACGGAACTGATGATACGTCAGACCCAGCAGCCGCGCAGCCTCAGCCTGACGATGCCCCGAGGCGGCCAGGGCAGCGGCCAGGGCTTCTTGTTCCAGCCGGGAGACGGCATCGGGCAGGGACAGGGGCAGGGACAGGGGCAGGCCGGGCAGGGCGCCGGGGCGCGGTACCGGCCCATTCTCCCGTGCCGCAGGCTCCTGCGGTCGCCACGGTGAATGGAAGGGGTCCAGGTCCAGGATGCGGATGGTGTTTTCGTCCTCCTGACTGGTGGCCCTGGCCACAGCCCGCTCCACCACGTTCTTCAGCTCCCGCACATTGCCCGGCCAGGGATGATCCCGCAGCTGGGCCACGGCATGCTCAGAAAATTCGGGTGCCCTGGCCTGCCCCAGCTCCACGGCCATCTTGCGGGCAAAATGCTCGGCCAGCAGCAGCACGTCCTCTCCCCTGGCCCGCAGGGGGGGCAGGGTGACCACCTCAAAGGCCAGCCGGTCCAGCAGGTCTGGCGCAAACTCTCCCCGGGCCGCCAGGCTGGGCAGATCCCGGTTGGAGGCGGCCACCAGTCGCACATCGGTGCGGATGGACTGCATCCCCCCCACGCGTTCGAACACCTGGCTTTCCACCACCCGCAGCAGCTTGACCTGCACGGGCATGGGAATGTGCGCGATTTCATCCAGAAACAGCGTGCCGCCGTCGGCCAGTTCAAAGCGTCCCTTGCGCCGCGCCACCGCGCCGGTGAAGGCGCCGGCTTCGTGGCCAAAGAGCTCGCTTTCCAGCACGCCGGGATTCAGGGCTGCGCAATGCAGGGTGAGGAACGGCCCTTGCCAGCGCGGTGACAGGTAGTGCAGCCGGGCCGCGGCCAGTTCCTTGCCGGTGCCACGCTCCCCGGCCAGGAGGACGGGGCGATCGATGCGCGCCACCAGGGCCAGCCGCTCGTGCGCCTCCAGAAAGGCCTCGCTGCGGCCCAGGGCTTCCGTGGATGCGGCGGAAGAAATGGTCATATGAGCTCCAATCCGTGCAATCTACCCGAAATCTGGTCAAAATCACCTTACAAAAAATTGAGCTGTGGGGAAATGCCTGTGATTTCAAGGGGGATGCCCTGGCATGCTCTCTGCTATACCTCTGGCATCCACTCACGCAACCATGACAGGAGGAGGCCATGGGCATCTTCACTCGATTCAAGGATATTGTCAGCGCCAACATGAATGCCATGCTGGACAGGGCCGAAGATCCGGAAAAGATGATCAAACTCATGATCCGCGAGATGGAGGAAACCCTCGTGGAGCTCAAGAGCGCCTGCGCCGGCGCCATGGCCGACGTCAAGCGCGTGGGTCGGGAGCTGGAGGTGGCTCGCGAAAAGGAACGCCTCTGGGAGGGGCGCGCCAGCCTGGCCGTGCAGCGCGGACGGGATGACCTGGCCCGCGAGGCCCTGAATGAAAAGCTCTTTTACAGCGAGAAGACCGCCGCCCTGGAGGAGGAAGCCGCCCGCTTCGAGACCCTCATTGAGCAGTCCCAGCAGGACATTGCCGTGCTCGAAGAAAAGTTGCAGAACGCCAAGGAGAAAAAGCGTATCCTGGTGCAGCGTCACATCCGGGCCGACGTTTCCCGCCGGGCCCGACAGGATGTGCGCCGCGCCGCCAGCGAAGAGGCCATGGCCCGCTTTGAGGACTTCGAGCGCCGCATTGAGCGCATGGAGGCCGAGGCAGACATGGTCCTGCCACCCCGGCGGCGCGACCTGGAGCACGAATTCGTCACCCTGGAAGGTAACCAGGATGTGGAAGCGCAGCTCCAGGCCCTCAAGGACCGCGTGGCTGGCGGGAAGTAACCCGTGCACCACCATTTCATGGGAGGTCCCCCGATGGCGGAACTGATCTTCGGCTTCTGGCTTGTGCTGGTGCCCGCGCTGGTGATTGCCGCCGGCATCTGGCTCTTCATCCGCCTGTTTGGCGGCGGCAAACGTCAGGCCGGGGACGAGGAAGCGCGTATCATCCAGGAATGTTACGAGCGCCTGAGCCAGATGGAGCGGCGGGTGGAGTCCCTGGAGACCCTGCTCCTGGAGCGGGACAAGTGGGGCGATGGCAGGCATGGGCGGGGGGACTGAGCTCCCCCCGCGTCCGCCTCATGATTCCGGGGACGAGGTTTCGACACTGCATCCACAAGGAGGCGTGGTCATGACGACGAAGCAAGGCAATGGCATTTACCGCGCACGGGACGGCATGGTCGCCGGCGTGTGCAAGGGGTTGGCCCGGCACTTCGGGGTGCGGGTGCGCCTGCTGCGGTTGGGGGTGATTGTGCTGGCGGTGTTCACGGGCTTCTGGCCGGTGCTGGGGTTGTATGTCGTCGCCGCGCTGATCATGAAGCTGGAACCCGTGCTGCCCACGCCAGACGAGGGGTCGCGGGAATTTTACGAGTCCTATGCCAGCTCCCGGCAGGGGGCGGCGCACCGGCTCAAGGACAAGTTCGAGAACCTGGACCGGCGCATCCGGCGCATGGAAGACATCGTCACCAGCAAGGAATATGACTGGGACCGTCGCCTGGCCAAGGACAAATGATCCACGGCCTCAGGCCAGGGTCAGCCAGAGTCCCCCGGCCACGAGGCCCGCACAGGCACCCCACACGGCAGGGCCATGGAAGCCGGCGGCATGGGCGGTCCAGCGCCAGGCTTCGTCGCGGTCCAGGTCCCGGGCGGCGATGGCCAGGGTTTGCGTCCAGGTGCCCGAGGCCAGGGTGCGCAGCAGGGTTTGCAGAAAAAGCAGGGCCTGCTGCCGGCGAGAAAGGGACAACTGCCGGCAGCGCATGGCCAGGCGGATACGCCCCGCCGTGCCCCAGATGAGGGGGAAGCAGTGCAGCATGAGGGCCAGGGCCAGGGCCGGTTCCCAGGCCCGCTTGCCCAGCAGGGGGCGCAGGGCCCAGGCTGCGGCGCGGCACAGGGACAAGGGCGAGGTGAGCACCGTGAGGGCCACGCCGATGGCCAGCAGGGCGGCGAGGCGCAGCCCCAGCAGGCCGGCTTCGGCAAGCTGCCACGGCGCGTAGATCCAGTCCGCCTCCCAGAGGAGCATGGCGAATTTCACCGCCGTCCACATGCCCACAAACATCAGCCCCAGGCGCAGGAGGCCGGATCCGTGCAGGCCTATACGTGTGCGGTCCCGGTTCGCACCAGGCTCGCGCAGCAGGGGGGCCAGGGCAATGAGCCCCAGAAACAGGGCCAGGTGACACGCCGCGCCCACGGCGCCGGTCTGCCAGGTGAGGATGCCGAACACCAGGCACATCAACGCCACGGGGCGGGGGTCCAGGGCCCGCAAGGCAGGCGGTGTGCTCATCCGCGCTCAGCCCGGCCAGGGATGATGACCCCGCAGGCGGTCAGGGCGTCCACAACTTCCGCCAGGGGCAGGCCCACCACATTGGTGTAGGAGCCGCGCACCTCCCGCACCAGCACCGCGCCCTTGCCCTGGATGGCGTAGGCCCCGGCCTTGTCCATGGGCTCTTTGGTGGCCACGTAGGCGGCCAGGACCTTGTGCGGTTGGATGGCCATGACCACCTCCGTGGTGGCGGAAAACTCCAGCAAAAAGGGGGAGGGCCCCGGCTCGTCGCCGGCTTTGGGTCGGGCCAGGCAGCAGCCGGTCACCACCTGATGGCTGCGGGTGCGGCTGGGGTGGTGGGGGTCGCGGCCGCACAGGCGGTGGAGCATGTGCAATGCGTCGTCCTTGTCGCGCGGCTTGCCCAGCAGGTGTCCGCCCAGGGCCACCACGGTATCCGCCGCCAGGACAATGCTGCCGGGGTAGCGTGTGCTCACGTCCAGGGCCTTGATGCGGGCGGCGCGCATGGCATATGCTTCAGGCGTTTCACCGGCTTCCCTGGGGGGCTCCTCCACCAGACTGGGGCGGATGGTGAAGTCCACACCAATAGAGGTCAGGTAGGCCTGCCGCCTGGGCGATGCCGAGGCCAGAATGAGTGGCAGGCTGGTGGTGAACAGGGGCGCACGGGAGGCGGGAGACTCGGACACGGCGGGCTCCTGAGGATTATTTTTTTCCAACATGCCGCAATTCAGGGAAAAATTCAACAACTTGAAATTGCGTGTTTTTTTCCTCGTTTTAGGCCTAAAGACTCTGGTGTTGGCTGACGATAGGCAAGATGAGAGGGAAGAAAGCATGACGTTGCGATCGCTATACGTGCGCAATATGCTGCGGGGGTACGACCGGCAGCTCGTCACCGGCCGAAGGCTGGCTCGCTACACGCGCAGTCTGCATCCGGCGGGGATGGAAGACGATGCACGCATGGCTCGCGAGATGAAGCGACGGGCATTGGTGGAGCGCGTGGCCCGGGAAATCGTGGAAAACCTCATCCTTTCCGGCAGTGAAAATCCGGTGGTGACAGCCATCACGCAGCAGCTTAACGAGGAATTCGGCAACCAGTTGTCGTTTACGTTTCCGCCTTCGGAACAGGACTTGCAAGTCTTCGTCGAAACGCCGAACGGTCCTCGTGAAGTCGCTCCGCATGAGAAGGTGCAGATCCTCAATCGCATGTGGCAGATCACCCTGGACAAAGTGGACGAGACCATGCTGTAAAGGTGAGGTCCCCGTCGGCATCGCATGACGGGGAGGAGGAGCCGTATGGATATCAAGAAGTTGCTCACGGGACTTGAGGCGTATGATCCGGCGCGTCTGGAAAAGACCGAGGCCGACAACGCTGCCCGGGGTCGACGCGCCCGGGGCGAGTCCGCCGAAGGCGCGCGCGGAGACAAGGTGAACTTTTCCGACGACGCACGGTTGCGCACGGAGGCATATTCTGCCGCCATGAGCGCCCCGGAAGTGCGCAAGGACAAGGTGGAGGCCATCAAGGCCCAGATTGCCGCCGGCGAATACAAGATTGATACGCAGAAAATCGCCGCCAAAGTGGTGCAGGACGATCTGGACTTTTTCGGCCTCTAGCGCCAATGCGCCGACTCCTTGGGCGCGGTATGCCGACGCCCTGCCAAAGAAACGACGCCCTCCTGGCCGCTGCCGGGAGGGCGTTTTCGCATGGTGGGGGTTTTCTCCGTCGGGAATTGTTTCGATCTACACAAGGGTACCTTTTCGGGGAGGGTCCCCTCCCCAAGGGCGCTGCGGCAGCGTTGTGGCCGTCAAGGGGAGACAATCCCGCACGCATGCAGTATATGATCAGGAACGTGCGCATGCGCAGCCATGCGCCCATGCCACCAACTGGTTCATCACTGCATGAACAGACGCAACCGGGGCGCTGCGGCGTCTCCGATGTCCCTGAGGATGATGCCATGTCTGCACCTGTCACCATGGGCTTCATGTCAGCCGAAGCGCTGCAGCAGTATCTGGCCTCGCACCGGGAGGGCAGTTACGAGCTGGTGGACGTGCGCCAGCCCGTGGAGTTCCACCACGGCCATATCCCCGGCGCGCACCTGTTGCCCCTGCCAGAGCTGATGCACCGGCTTGATGCCGGAGAAGTGGTGCCCTTTCCCACGGATCGGGCCGTGATTTTCTATTGCCATTCCGGCAACCGTTCCCGGGTGGCGGCACGGCAGGCCCTGGCCTCGGGCCGCTTTTCCGCCCCCGTGTATTCCCTGGACGGCGGCATGCTCGCCTGGACCGGCACGGCCCTGGACGGCGCGCCCCGCCTGGCGGCCCTCCCCCTGCAGGGCGATGTGAAAACCATGCTCCTGGCCGCCCTGGACATGGAAAAGGCCGCCTTAATGCTCTACACCGCCCTGGATGCCGAGACGCATCGCGCCGGCCAGGACGCCGGGTGCGGTGCGGATCCCCTCACGGCGCAGATGGTGGACATGGAATCCGCCCATGCCCGGCAGGTCTATCAGGCCCTGGTGACGCACTGGGGCGAAGGGACGCCCCCGGACTTCGAGACCCTGTTCAACAAGGCCGGCGGCGACGTGCTGGAGGGCGGCCGCAAGCTGGAGGAGCTCAAGCCCTGGGTGACAAAGGCCATGGCTCAGGAAGACGGCTGCCTGAGCGTGGCCGAACTGGGGTTGGAAGTGGAATACGCCGCCTACGACCTGTACCGCGCCCTGGCCCGCCAGGCTCGTCAGGCACCTGAGTTGTCAGAAGAAGCAGCCGCGATGATGGAGACCATTTTCCTGGACCTGGCCCAGCAGGAAAAACAGCACGCCCGCTTTTTGCTGGACAAACTGGAGCGCATGGCCTCGGCGTGAGCAATGCCATGCTGCAGGTGCACCTGGATCGATGCCCGGCCTACACCGCCCCGGAACTCCCGGCCACGGTGGCGGCCCTGCTGCAGGGAACAGGCTGTCGGCCCACACCGGGCACGCGGGTGCTGGTCAAGCCCAACCTCATCAGCTCGGCCGATGCCGGCCTGGCGGCCACGCATCCCGCCGTGGTCCGGGCCGTGTGCGAGTACCTGCTGGCCCACGGCTGCCGGGTGCAGGTGGGGGATTCGCCGGCCTTTGGCACCGGCCGCCTCGTGGCCCGCAAGGTGGGGCTGACGGCCGCCCTCAGGGACCTGCCCGTGCGTCTGGTGGAGCTGGACCGGCCCCGGGCCGCGCCATTGTCCTTTGGTGAACACATTGGCATTTCGGCCGTGGCCCTGGAAAGCGAGCTGCTGGTCAACGTCCCCAAATGCAAGGTGCACACCCAGATGCGGCTTTCCCTGGCAGTGAAGAACTGCTTTGGCTGCGTGGTGGGCATGCGCAAGCCCCTGGCCCACGCCCGCTATGGCGAACAGGGCACGCGATTCGAGGCCATGCTGCTGGACGTGCTGGCCGCCCTGCCGCCCATGGTCCATGTCATTGATGGCATCACGGCCATGCATGTGCGCGGCCCCATGGGGGGGCGGCCCTTTGCCCTGGGCCTGCTTGGCGCCTCGGCCAGCGCTGTGGCCCTGGATACGGCCCTGGCCACCCTGCTGGGGGTGGCGCCGGAAGCGTCGGCCATCTGGCAGGAATCCCTGCGGCGGGGCCTGCCCGGGGCTCGCCTGGAGCAGATTGCCTTTCCCGTGCTGCAGCTCCGTGATTTCGATGCCGCCGGCTTTCAGGTGCCCGGCGTGCTGCGGCCGGTGACGTTCAATCCCCTGCAGCTGGCCCGCGGGGCCTGCAAGCGACTGCTGGCGCGCCTGGGCTGAACAGGCTACAAGGACCGCATGAATTCCCTGCAACGCACCCTGCTGGACTGGTTTGCCGTCAACCAACGCCCGCTGCCCTGGCGTGGCGAGTATCACCCCTGGCATGTGCTGGTGGCCGAGATCATGGGCCAACAGACCCAGCTGGAGCGTGTGGCGGCGCGGCTGCCGGAGTTTTTGGAACGTTTTCCCACGGCGGCCGCCCTGGCCGAGGCCTCGGAAGAGGAGGTGCTCAAGGCCTGGGAAGGGCTGGGTTACTATGCCCGAGCCCGCAATCTCCAGGCCGCGGCACAGGCCCTGGTGGAACGCCATGGCGGTGAGATCCCGCAGGACCTGGAGGCCGTCCGCGCCCTGCCTGGCGTGGGCCGCTACACCGCCGGGGCCGTGCTCAGTCAGGCCTTCAATCTGCCCGCGCCCATTGTGGATGCCAACGTGGCCCGGCTCTTCGCCCGGTTGTTCGACCTGGATGAGCCCATCGCCTCCCGGGATACCCAGGCCTTTTTGTGGGAGACGGCTGCGGCCATCATCCCCGCCGGGCACGCCCGGGAGTTCAACCAGGCCCTCATGGAGCTGGGCGCCCTGGTCTGCGGCAAGAATCCGCGCTGCTCGGCCTGCCCCCTCGTCGAACACTGCGAGGCGCACCGGCTCAATATCGTGGAAGAACGGCCCGTGCCCACCCAGGCCAAGGCCATCATTCCCCTGGAAGTGGCCACCGGGGTGCTGGTGCATCGTGGTCGCATCTTCATCCAGAAGCGCCTGCCCCATGGCGCCTGGGGCGGCCTGTGGGAGTTTCCCGGCGGGCGCGTGGAACCCGAGGAAACGCCGCACCAAGCCGTGGTGCGGGAGCTGTTGGAAGAAACTGGCTATCCCGTGGCCGTGACGGACAAAATCGCCCTGGTGCGCCACGGCTACACCACGTACAAGGTGGCCCTGCACTGCTTTGCCTGCCGCCTGGAGGTGGACTCCGCCGTTGAGGACATCCCGGCGCCCCGCCTCACCGCTGCCCAGGATGCACGCTGGGTGACCCTGCGCGACCTGGCCCACTACGCCTTCCCCGCCGGCCACCGCAAACTCATCGACCTCATGGAGCGTGACTTGCGGTTTGCCTGACGGGGATGGTGTCCGGCTTCATTCGTTGCGCAGGAATTCCCAGGCGCTGCGGGAGAGCACGCTACGCACCGCCCACAGCCCCAGCAGCACGGTGGCGGCCACCCCGGCCAGCAGGCTGGCGGCCAGGGGCACGGGCAGCAGCACATACGTGGTGCGCAGGATGGAATCCGTAAAGGCCCAGGCCAGGGCGGCCCCCAGCCCGGCGGCCACCACGGCCGCCGCCGCGCCCAGGAGCAGGAATTCCCAGAGCAGCACCCGCAGCACATCCAACCGTGTGGCGCCCAGCACCTTGAACACCACGGCCTCGTACCGGCGGCGGGTAAGGTTGGCGCGCAGGCTTTCGGCCAGGACGAGGATGCCGGCGGCCACGGTGACCAGCCCGGCGGCCCGCACGGCCAGGCCGATGGTTTCCGCAATGCGCTGGACGTCTGCCAGCACTTCCTTGACCCCCACGGCCACCACGCTGGGCATGGCTTCGGTGACGGCCTCGAACAGCCGGCCCTCGGCCTCGGGCTCTGCATAGGCCGTGGCGATATAGGCATGCGGGGCGCCGGCCAGGGCGTTGGGGGTGAAGACGATGGCGTGGTTCAGGGCCAGGGAGGACCAGTCGATGCTGCGCAGCACGGCGATGGTGCCCGTCACCTCGCGGCCCAGCACGCTGATGGTGAGGCTGTCTCCCACGCCCACGCCAAACCCGCGGGCAAGGCTGGCCTCCAGGCAGATGAGGGGCGGGCCATTGTAATCCGGCGGCCACCACTGCCCGGCGGTGATGCGAGAGCCCGGGGGCGGGGTGGCGGCAAAGGTCAGGCCCCGGTCTCCACGCACGGCCCATTGGGCGTCCTCGCCAATATCGCGCTGTTCCACGGGCACGCCGTCGATTTTGACGATGCGCCCGCGCAACGAGGGTTCGTCCTCCAGACGGGTCACCCCGGGCACGGCCCTGGCCAGGGTGCGGAATTGATCGATCTGGGTATGCTGGATGTCGATGAAGAAATAGGATGGCGCCCGGCTGGGGAACTGCGTGGCGATGGCGTGCTGCAGGTTGCCGTCCACCAGGGAGATGGCCGCCAGGATGGTCAGTCCCAGTCCCAGGGAAAAGACCACCGCCGGCGTGGCCGCCCCGGGCCGGTGCAGGTTGGACAGGGCCATGCGCAGTCGCGGGTTGGCCGGGTGCGGCAGCCGGGCCGCCACGCGCATGAGCAGCCAGGCGAACAGGCGAAAGACGACCATGGTGGCCAGCACGCCGCCGTAAAAGCCCAGGATCACCTGGGTGGCTCCGCCGTGGTGGGCTGTCTGCAGGGTCAGCACCACCAATAGCAGGGCACAGGCCAGGCTGCCCAGGCGGGCCGGCCAGGACGGGTGGCGGGAGTCCGTGTCGGCATACCCGCGAAACAGCCGGGCCGGGGAGATGCCGCCCGCGGCCGAAAGGGGCCACAACCCAAAGGCCAGGCTGGTCAGCAGGCCATAGGCCACGGCCGTGAGCACCGTCCCCGGTTGTACGGACAAGGCCACCTGGATGCCCATGGCCTCGGACAAGGCCGGGATGACCGCCGCCGCCGCGCCCAGGCCCAGGCCGCAGCCCAGGGCGCTGCCCAGCAGGGCCAGGGCGGCGATTTGCACCAGGTAGGTCGCCGTCACCAGCCCGCGCGAGGCCCCCAAACATTTGAGGGTGGCGATGGTGGCATCCTTGCGGGCCAGATACCCCTGCACGCCATTGGCCACGCCAATGCCACCCACCAGCAGGGAGGCAAGTCCCACCAAGGTAAGATAATTGGCAAAATTATCGAAGAATCGCGTCAGGCCCGGACTGGCTTCGTCCAGGGTGCGCAGCCGCCAGCCCGGGGCGGCAAAGTCCTGCTGCAGCCGGTCGCGCACGGTGTTGCGGCGGGTGGGGTCGTGCAGCCGGACCAGGGTGGTATAGGTCACCACGCTGCCAGGCTGGATGAGGCCCGTGGCGGGCAGATCCTGCGCCGCCAGCATGGCCCGGGGTCCCAGGCCCAGGAAACCCGCGGGGCGGTCCGGCTCCTTGCGGATGACGCCGCCGATGCGCAACACGCTGCGTCCCAGGCGCACCTGATCCCCCACCTGGAGCCGCAGGCGCGTGAGCACCCCGCGCTCCACGGCCAGACCGGGCACGCCGTCCACGGGCGCCAGGGCCTGGGCCAGGGTGCCGCCGTCTTCCATCTCCACCACCCCCACCAGGGGATAGCTTGGCTCCACGACCTTGAGTTCCACCAGCAGGGACCGCCGCCCTGCCGGGGGCTGGTCCGCCTGCGTCGGCTCGGGCCGCAGCATGGTGCGCATGGCCACGATGTTGGTGATCTCGCCCTGCTGTTGCAAGAATTCGGTGGCGTTGGCCGCGATGGGCAGGTGCGTCTGGGAGATGCCGAGATCTCCGCCGAACAGCATGCGGGCGTCGCGCTGCAGGGTGGCATCCACCGAGGCCGAGACGGCCCCCACCGTGGCCACCGCGCCCACGCCCAGGGCCAGGCAGGCCAGGAACACGCCAAAGCCGGACAGGCCGGACCGCAGCTCCCGTCGGGCCAGCCGGAAGGCCAGGTGCAACTGCTGCAGGATGTTCATGGCCGGGCGGCCCCCTGGGATTGCGGGGGCAGCAACTGACCATCCCGCATCTGCAGGATGCGGCCGCAGCGCCGGGCCAGGGTCATGTCATGGGTGATGAGCAGGAGGGTGGCGCCGTATTCGTGCTGCAGGGAGAAGAGCAGGTCCATGACGCGTTCGCCCGTGGCGGCGTCCAGGTTGCCGGTGGGTTCGTCCGCCAGCAGCAGCCGCGGCCGGGGCGTGAAGGCCCGGGCAATGGCCACGCGCTGCTGTTCCCCTCCGGAAAGCTGGGCCGGATAGTTCCGCAACCGTGCCCCCAGGCCCACGGCATCCAGGGCGGCGGCGGCCGTGACCTTGGCCTGGGCATCGCCGGCCAGCTCCAGGGGCAGGGCGGCGTTCTCCAGGGCCGTCATGGTGGGCACCAGGTGGAATCCCTGGAAGACGATGCCCATGCGGCCGCGCCGGAACCGGGCCAGGCCATCTTCATCCAGGCGGGTCAGGTCCTGTCCGTCCACGTGGATGCGGCCGGATGTGGCTCGTTCCAGCCCGGCCAGGACCATGAGCATGGTGGTCTTGCCCGAGCCCGACGGCCCGGTGACGGCCACGGTTTCGCCGTGGGCCAGGTCCATGGAGAGATCCCGCAGCACATTGACCGCGCCGCTGCCCCCTTGTACGGTGAGGCACACGTCCCGCATGGACGCCAGGGGTGCTGGTGCGGATGCCGGGGCGGCTGTTGTTGCGGATGTTGAGGCGGATGTTGAGGCGATGGTATCGGCGGAACCGCCGAGGGAGTCTGCAGACATGTGGTCTAATCCTTGGAAATGCTTCGGGGTGCTGTTGCTGGCACTCTATCTTGTTTTACCCACAGTGCAACCCGCGATGGCCGACATGAACGATTTTACACAAGGAAATCAGGGCAAGGCCCGGCCCCTGCGGCTGCTGGCCTTGGGGGACAGCCTGACGGCGGGCTGGGGCCTGCCGCCGGAAGCGGCCTTTCCCGTGGTGCTGGAACAGCGCCTGCGGGCAGAGGGCTGGAACGTGTCGGTGGTCAACGCCGGCGTGTCCGGAGACACCACCACCGGCGGCCTGAACCGCCTGCCCTGGCTGCTGGAAGAGCGCTGGGACGGCGCCATTCTGGAACTGGGCGCCAATGACATGCTGCGCGGCGAGGACCCGGCCATTGTGGAGGCCAATCTCTCGTCCATGCTGGAACTCTTCCGCCAGAAGGGCATCCCCGTGCTCCTGGCCGGTATGCGCTCCCTGAGCAATTTTGGCGAGGACTACACCCGGGAATTCGATGGCATCTTCCCCCGGCTGGCCGAGGAATTCGACGTCGTGCTGTACCCCTTCTTCCTGGAGGGCGTGGCCGGTGACGCCTCCCTCAATCTGCCCGATGGCCTGCATCCCAACCAGGCCGGCATTGAGAAGATTGCGGCGGGCATCCATCCCAAGGTGGTGGAGCTGCTGCAGCGGGTGCAGTAGTCTGCCGCGCCTTCAGGCGGTGGTGTCATGCGGGGGCAGCACCACCCGCGCCCGCGCGCCCGGGCCATCTTCCCGGTTCTCCAGCGTCACCGTCCCCTTGTGTTCGCGGATGATGCGCTGGGCCTTGCACAGGCCCATGCCCACGCCCACGGGTTTGGTGGTGAAAAAGGGGTCGAACAGAAAAGGCAGGTCTGCGTCAGCCAAGCCAGGGCCGGTGTCTTCCATGTCCAGCACGTGGTGCTGTGCCTCCCGCCACAGCCGCAGCCGGACCGTGCCCGGCCCGTTGCCGCGCAGCACGGCTTCTGCGGCATTGCGCAGCAACGCCTGCAGCGCCAGGGCCAGCAGGGCCGGGTCCCCAAGGATCACGTCGGGCGCCTCGGGGAAATCCACCACCCAGCGAATGGAATCCGGAAATTCCTGGCGCACGTGGGCCACGGCCTCCTGACAGCAAGGGGCAAGGTGCATGGGCCGCAGCGCCTCCACGTGCAGGGCCGTGAATTCGCTCACGGCCAGAACAATTTCGTGCAGCCGCACGCCGCCATCCAGGATGGCCTGGAGCTGCTCGCATTGACTGGTGCCCGACTCGGCCTTGCGCAGGAGCAGGCGGGAGAAGCC
>JAIWOE010000111.1 GCA_020217165.1 Desulfovibrio sp.
ATGCTGGCCGGCCCCTCCCTGCTGGCGGCGGTGATGCTCTACGCCACCCTGGATTCCGGACCCGTGGTCACGGCCGTGGCCTTCACCGTGGCCTGGATTCCCACCTCCATCATCCTCCTGTCGGCCCCCTGGCTTTCAAGGCGATTGGGCGCGCGGGGTCTGCGCGCCGTGGAACGGCTCATGGGGCTCATCCTCATATTATTGGCCATCCAGATGGTGGAGGATGGCGTACGCCTGTTCCTCGATAGACAATAGGGCGAATCTGGCAACTTCTTGTGAATAATTGCTGTTATTGATTCCGAACCGCTTGACATCCTCTGGCAGCGGGCGTTAAGTGCGCCACCTGGAGAACCCTCGCCTGTAGGAATTTTCTCCTGGTTTTATTGGGGAACTCGCGGAGCAGGTGCGTCCGCAAGGAGTGGTGATGTCCCTTTCGCATCGTCTCATGGGCGTGGTGGTGGCCTTGGCCCTGGTGGTGGCCGCCATGTTCCTCGCCACGTGGCAGGCTTCTTCCAGCCAGAAAACAGACGCGTTGGCCATCAACCTGGCTGGTCGGCAACGCATGCTGGCCCAGCGTGTGGCCAAGGACGCCCTGCTGCTGACCCTGCCCGGCACGGCGGATGCTGCCGCGATCCGCTCCAGCCTGGACAAGGGCCTGCGCCTGTTCGAGGCCACCTGGTCTGCCCTGGAACAGGGTGGGCCAGCCCCCGTCACCACGGATCCGGCCGGTCCCACGGCCGTGCTGCCCGCCCCCACGGCTGCGGTGAAACCCCTGTTGACCGCGGTGGATGTCCTCTGGTCCCGCCTGCGCGATGCCGCCCAGGCTGTGGCCTCGGGAACTTCCAAGGACGCGGCTGCCCTGGGCGACCTCAGCGAACATGCCGTGGCGGCTCTCTCCAAGGCCGTGCAGCAGATTGAGCTGGAGAGCGAGGCCAAGGTCCGGCGGCTCATGCTCATTCAGGTCACTGGCATCGTCCTGGCGGCGGGCCTGCTGGCGTGGCTGTTCATAATGCTGCGCGCGCAGATGCTTGCCCCCCTGGCCCGGCTGGTGGAGTACGCCAACCTCGTGGCCGGCGGTTCCCTGCAAGCGAGGCTGAACGGTCGCTTTACGCATGAATTGCAGGTGCTGGCCCACAGCATCACGGCCATGGTGGCTTCCTTGAACAGCGCCATGAGCGTCTGCACACAACAGGAGCAGAAAGCCAAGGAAGCCCATGCCGAGGCCGAGGCCGCCTTGCAGGAGGCCAAAGCCAAGGAAGCCAAGTTGGAGGAGCTGCTGGCCAGCATCACCGCCGTTTCCCGCAGCGCAGCCAACCTCTCTGCCCAGGTGAGTGGTGCGGTGGAGGAGCTGGGCCGGGAAATCGACACCGTGGACAGCGGCGTGGTGGTGCAGCGCGACCGCATGACCGAAACCGCCGCCGCCGTGGAAGAAATGAACGCCACGGTGATGGAGGTGGCCCGCAACGCCAGCCAGGCTGCCAGCAACGCCGCTGCCTCCAAAAAGCTTGCCACCGACGGCGCCCATGGCGTGGCCCGTGCCGTGGAAAGCATCCGCCTGATGCAGCAGCGGATTCTGGGCCTCAAGGAATCCATGGCCCGCCTTGGGGTGGATGCCGAGAACATCGGCCGCATCATGAATGTCATTTCCGAAATCGCGGACCAGACCAACCTCCTGGCCCTCAATGCGGCCATTGAGGCAGCCCGGGCCGGCGATGCCGGGCGCGGCTTTGCCGTGGTGGCTGACGAAGTGCGCAAGCTGGCCGAAAAGACCATGCAGGCCACCCGCGAGGTGGGCACGGCCATCGGCACCATTCAGGAGACTGCCCGAGAGAACGTGGCCGCCGTGGAGACCGCCGCCACCAATATCATTTCCGCAGTGGAAGAAGCGGCCACGGCCGGTGCTTCCATGGGGGACATCGTCCGCATCGTGGAGGATACGGCCGGCCAGGTGGAGAGCATTGCCGCCGCTGCCGAAGAGCAAAGCGCCGCCAGCGAGGAGATCAACCGCGCCGTCTCCGAGGTGACCCTGGTGGCCACGGATACCGCCGAAAACATGCAGCGCTCGGCCCAGGCCCTCACGCGGATCATCAGTCTCATCGAGGACCTGAATGGCGCCATTCAGGATCTTTCCCGCCACGCCACCACGGATCGCAGCAGCGCCGCCGCCACCCTGGCCGTGGACAACCGGCAACTCTTCCGCTGGACGCCGACCCTCTCCACCAGCATTGACAGCCTGGATGAGGAGCACATGGTGCTGGTCCGCCTCATCAACGAATTGCACGCCGCCATGCGCGACAACAAGGACCGCCGCATCCTGGGCGACATCCTGGACCGCCTCAAGGACTACGCCGTGACCCATTTTGAACACGAGGAACGGCACTTTGAACGTTACAACTACCCGGACAAGGAGGCCCACATCGCCCAGCACCAGAAGTTCTTGGGGGCGGTGATGGACTTCTATCGTGAATTCCAAAGTGGCCGCGCCACGGTCACCCTGGACATCATGCGGTTCCTCAAGGACTGGCTGCAGGGCCACATCATGGGTGTGGACAAAAAATACGGCCCGTTCCTCAAGGAAAAGGGCGTGCGCTAGGCAGAATCCCCCATGAAAAAGTGCTCGGGGGGCCCTTTTCCAGAAAAGGTGCCCCCCCGCGCAGATCCCTTTGAAGGTGGTGGCCCTAGGCCGGCGGCGCTTCCTGGAGCAGGTCCGAAGTGGACTGGCACAGGGTAAAGAGCTTGTCGTAGCCTGAGATTTCGAACACTTCCAAAATGTAGTCCTTCAGGCCGCACACGGCCACCGTGCCCTGGGACTTCCTGAGGCGCTGGTAGGCCATCACCAGCACGCGCAGGCCGGAGCTGTTGATGTAATCGAGTTCCGTGAAGTCAAACACCACCTTGTTCTTGCCTTCCTCCAGGGCTTTGAGCACGTACTGCTCCAGCCCCTGGGTGTCTTCCGTGTCCAAACGACCGGTCACGGTCAGAATGGCGACGTCACCGTGCAGGCGCGTTGTCACACTCATGGGTGTTCTCCCCCTTCTCGCAGTGATGATGGATGCGCTTGCGCAGCGTGAGGACATTTTTGTTGTCGCGTCGTTCATAGGTGATGCTGTCGGTCAGGCGGCGGACCAGCAGAATGCCCAGACCGCCCACGGGCTTTGCCCGGGCCTCGGGCGGCAGGGTCACATCCGGCAGGGGTGCTTCCAGGATGTTGAAAGGCAGGGCGTCGTCCTCCACGGTCAGGACGATGTCCTCGCCGTCCTGGCCCAGGCTCACGCACACGTGGTGTCTGTTCTCATCCAGGTAGCCGTAGGCGGCGATGTTGCTCAGCAACTCGTCCAGCACCAGGGAAACATGATAGAGAATGCGCGGTGGCAGGTCGCACCGCTTGCCGAACTCCTCCACCACCTGCACATGGCGGGAGAACAGGCACCGCCCCATGGCGCATTCCACGGCGAGCTGTTTTGCGTCCACAACGTCCTCGTCAGTAGGCCAGCCGCCCCAGGGATTTGAGAATCAGCGAGCAGCCCATGGCGAACATCCCCATGAGCCCCATGCCGCAGGAAAAACCGGCCAGCAGCACCGGGGCATACTGCCGCCACTTGGCGCCGTATTTTTTTTCGAACAGATAGCGCCCAAAGAGCGCCCCCAACACCTCAAGGATCATGCCATGGGGGGTGCTCTGGCCCAGGCCGCGCACCACGCCATAAATCAGGAGCACTGGCAGGCCGAAAAGCTGCAACAAGGCATACGTGATGACGCCGAATACCAGCCCGGACCCCAGATACTCCGCCCGCAAGGCCTCGAAAAATAGGGAGTCGCCCTCCAGGGTGGAGGTCTGCAGTAAAAACCCGTTCAGGGCCTGCAGGTGCCACATCTCCTGGGCATAAGGATAACTCGCGGAAGGGATGGGGGCAAGCTGCCACAGGAATTGCGAGAACACCAGGGAGGCGATCATCACCACAGGGAACACCACGACCTCGGCCTTGATGATGCCCCGCAGGGAGGTGCCGGTAAGTTCGATCTGCCGAAATCCCACCGTGGCCTCGCCGTAGTTGTGGAAGGGAATTGGGGCATACCAAATATCTATGCCGCTATACCCAAAGTAGCGCGCCCCAGCAATGAAACTTGCTTCACGCACCATGGGCAGGCTGATGAATTGCCCGGCAACCCCTTCCATGCGTGCAGAAACATATGAAATGATGGGAGTATACACAAAGCCGTAGCCAAGGAAGAACACCCAGGGGAATTCCGGCACCAGCCAGGCGCATATGGCCACGTAGGCCAGGGTGGATGCCACATAAATCCCCAGGGAGGTCCAGATGCTGATGTCGCCGCGTTCCTTGTTGTTTGACAACAGGATGGAGAAATCCAGCCCGTGGCCGCGGCCATGCAGGCTCTTGAACACCTGCCAGAAGCCGATAAAGGCAATGGCCAGCCCCAGCCCGATGCCAAAACTCATGTAAAAGTCGAAGTTGTTGGCGAACACCGTCTCCACCGTGGCCATGCCCGGGTGCCAGCGGTGCAGGATCCCGTGGGCGTAGAGCATGGGGTTGGCCACGATGGTGATGATGAGCCCGATGAGCCCCCCGATGACGGCCCAGAATGGCAGCACCATGCCCACAAAAAATAGCCCCAGGTCCAGCTGCAGGCCCGTGGCCACGGCAGGCAGGGCCTCCTCGGTGTAGCGGGTCAGCTCGATCCAGGGGATGGGAATAAGCCGGATGGGTTCCGTGAAGAACAGCCCCGTCAGGGCCGGGAAGAGCACATACACCCCCCCGAACCCCAGGCCGATGACCCCGCCAATGGAGAACACCCGCCACTTCCAGCCGGTTTTGCGGTCCTCTGTGCTTTCGGCCAGGGCCATGGTGCCCAGGGCGCCCACGGGAGCCATGGGGAAGGGCAGCTTTTCCACGTCGGAGGTCAGCCGGTACAGGGCATAGCCCAGCCCGAAGTGGTCGATGCGCTGGATGAGCTGCGAGCCCACCAGCAGGAGGATGGGAATCAGCCAGTCGCGATGGAAGAACGTCCGCTCCAGCAGGGAATCCGAGCCAGGTTGCGGCGTGACCCAGGTGGGGATGTACTCCACCAAGCCCAGCATCTTGGCGGCGTCGGATTGCACCAGGTACTGGTTCCATAACAAGCCGGAAAAGGGCGAAGCCAGGGCCGCCCCGGCCATGTAATAAAGCAGGAAGATTTCCTGCTGCTTGAGTTCGGTGTAGGAACGTTTGGCGATTTCGGCAAACAGGATGATGGTGACCCACCGGGCGGCCGGGCCGATGCCCGAGCCGATGACCAGCTGCAGGTACATGGAGCCGGGCATCATCAGAAAGCCGATGAAAATTGCACCGACGATGGTCTTCCAGTCAAAGCCCTCCTCAAACCGCGTGGGCGCGGGGAGGAGATCCCGGTATTCCTTGAGTTCCTTGTCGTCGTACATGCCGAGCGTCCCGTCCTTGGGTCCTCTACAGAGGGAAGACGTGGTAGCGGATGTCCGTGAACAGGCCCACGATTGCCCAGGCCCCGCCCATGAGGAAGTCGCCAATGATCAGGCCGATGAAGACGTTGCGCACGCGCCGGAACAGGGCCGCCCCGCCATAGCGTAAGATCAGGTGGTTGCACAGCCACCCGGCCAGGAAGCAGAACCACAGGTGCGTCATGCCGGTGCCATAGGCAGCCAGATATCCCAGGGGATGGATGGGCCACCAGGGCAGCTTGTAGTAGCAGGCCACCAGCAGCAGCATCACCACCGCCCCCACGCCGGCATAGGTGATGACCCAGGGCCGCGCGCCCTGGCCCACCTCCATCAGCTGCTGGGCAGTCTCATACATGGAAATGCTGGTGCGCTGGGCCCAGTCCACGGAAAGATCGCGCATGCCGTACTTGTGCGCCAGCACCAGCATGGCCCCCAGGGCCACGGCAGCCCCCAAGGTCAGGGCCAGGCACAGGGCCGCGAACAACCGGCCCCGCCCCCGCACATTCTCCCCGGCCTTGGCGGCGTGGAACAGGGATGGCATGAGGGATTCCCGCACGTCCAAAAACAGTACCTTTTGCATCACGGCCAGGCCCAGGATGCCCGCCGGGCCGAAAAACGAGGTGCCCAGCAATCCCAGAAGGCCATCCATGGGCGCGGCGGCAAAGGCGTAATACGGCACCCCTCCCTGGCACACCAGCCGGCTGACCACCACCAGGGTCATGAAGCCCACCAGCAGAAAGGCAAGGGTGGCCCCCAGGGGAAGCCCGAACCAGCCGGCCCAGCCCGTCAGGCACGCCAGGCCCAGCACCGTGCCCCACACGGCCACGCCGGGGTGCATCCAGCTTACGTTGTCCCGGGCGTCCAGGGATTCCGCGCACAGCTCGCCAAACACCGCCGCCCGGCCGCGCACGGCGCATCGCAGGGAGAGCCGCAGATGCCGCCGGCCCAGCCAGACCAGGAACAGGAAGAACACCAGGAAGGCCCCGATGGTCTGCGCTTCTTCAGGACTGGCGATGGACGGCCCGAAGGTCAGCCCCAGTGCCGCAGGCGGCGGTTGCAGGCCCATGGTGGCCAACATGCCGCCCATGAGGCCTGCCAGCAGAAAGAATACCCAGAAACTCAGGGAAATCTGCCGGGTGGTCAAAAAGGCAAAGCCGATGAAGGCCGGATAAATGGAGAGCTTGAGCTTGTGGAATCCCGAGAGCACACCGTGCTTGGGAAAATAGTCCCCCATCATCAGCACCGTGGGAATGATGGGGATGGACGGCAACACGGCGGACAGGCCATTCCAGGCGTGCAAGAACACCGGCAGACTCAGGCCCAGCAGCAGGTGCTTGTCCGTGAACAGCCCGCCCAGGGTGCCGGCTTCCAGGTGTTCATCAAGGAGCTGCGGGGTGCGCATGAGGGGGAAGTTCACCCGTTCGTTCACCACCCATTGCTTGCCCAGGATACTCGTCAGGCAGAGCATGACCCAGAAGGCCAGCAGCAGGAACACCCCCCAGGTGGCCAGGGGCGTGACCCAGGCATCCCAGGGGATGCGGTGGAGGATTTCCAGGGTGGAGAGGCCGCGGCCGCCTTCCAGGCCGTTGTACATGGCCTTGACGCAGGTGGCGTTGGTCACGTGCCAGGCTTCCGGCAGGATGCCGCCGAAGACCTCCTCCCAATGATTCCCGGCGCTGGCGAAATAGGTGGGGGTGGTGATGTTCACCAGAAACGTCCGGGCCAACCCGGTCCAGCCAAAGCCGGAGACCACGGTCATAAGCGCCCAGATGGCCAGGTGTTCGGCCCCGGAGAGCAGGGGGCGCGTGCCGGTGGCCCGGGCCAGGGATGCCGTGACCAGCACCAGCACAACGCTGATGAAAAAGGGCGCCAGGGGGAAGTGGCCTCCCGCCAGGGAGGTGCCCTGCAGGTAGGCGTTGTGCCAGGGCGTCGCGGCGCCCAGCCCCCGCCCCAGCCGCAGCCCGAGACCCAGGGCGGGCCAGCGCAGGCTGCGGGAAGCCGGTGCGGAAGGAATGGCGTCCGGTGCGGAGGAGTCTGTGGCGGTACTCACGAGTTGAAGCACTCCTGCGGCTGCCAGGCGTCCGGACGGCCCGCCACCAGGCAGCGTTTGAGGTCCTGCTCAAAGGCCTGGCGCGCCTCGTCTTCCAGGGAGCGCCACACCAGCAGCTGCTTGCGCAGGCTGTTCAGGAATCCCTTGTTCAGATTGAGCCACACGCCGTGTTCGCCCGCCTCTCGCTGCAGACGGATCTTGATTTCCCGGAATCCCGGGTACTGCTCCGAGGGGCAGAACACCAGCCGCGCCCGCTGGCGCACGCCAAAATCGAAAGGCGCCAGCCACACCCGCATGTCCAAGCTGAAGCACACGTCTTCCCGGAACATTTCCTCGGGGACGAAGGTCGGGACGTCCTTGCCGCGCAAAAAGGCGTACTGCATCTCGCCCGAGGCAAACTGGCCGTGGGTCACGTCTTCATGGGCCTGGAACCAATCCACCAAAAATCCCCCGGCCGTGCCCATTTCCTGTACCTTGACCAGGAATGGCAGGGTGAGCATGAGGATGTCGCCCTCGGTGCGCGGCATGGTCCAGGAGCGGTTGACATCCGGAATGGCAATGTTGGCTGCCATGCGCGAAGGATACAGCACCGAGACCAGCACCACCAGAATCACCAGCACCATGGCTGCCACCCCGGCCAGGGAGGAGTAGTTTGCCGTCATCCCGGCCCACAGGGGGGTGCCGGCCAGGAGGGCCGCCGCGCCCTGGGCCAGGATGTACCCGGCCACCACCGAGAGCACGGCAAAGGCCAGGGCCTCGGCCACGAACAGGAAGGCCACATGGGAGGGAGCCAGGCCCACGGAGGTGTACACCGCAATTTCCCGCTTGCGTTCAAACACGCTGCCAATCATGGTGTTGAGCACGATGCATGCGGAAATGATGAGCGGAATGAAGATGTTGGGCGCACCGCTGTAGGAGAGCGCCTCCCCGGCGTAATACAGATAACTGCCCGGCACGGCGCTGCCACTACCGGCTTCCGCGGCGCTGGAGGCCATTTCCGAATAGAACAGCATCATGTTGAAACGGTCGGCCAGTTCCGCCGCCAGTTCCCGCAGGGCCACGCCCGGGGCCGGGGCAAAGGCCAGACTCTTGAGCCGGCCGCCACCGCCCAGGCCGCCGCCGCCCTTGCTCATGGACATGAGCACGGCATAGGGCAGGATGACGATCTGATCCGTCTCCACATGCTCATAGCGCGACTGTAGGCGCATGGTGCCCGGATCGCCCTCCAGGGCCTCGGATTCCTGGTCCGACAGCTCGAACACCGTCTCCCGCGGGTAGAACACCGGGGTCAGGGGCTCGCCGTCCAGGTCCGCCGCCTCGCGCAGCAGGGCATGGTCGAACAAGCCCACCACCGTGAAATCCATGCCCCAGATCTTGACCCGGCTGCGGGCCGGATCGTTGGGGGAAACGTCCAGCAGGGCCGCCATGCGCGACGGCAGCAACACTTCATCGCGCCTGTCCTCGCCCAGCCAGCGCCCGGCCACGAGGATCCTGTCCAGCCCCGTCACTGCCGGTTCCAGGTGCGAGAGCCCCACGGCGCCCTTGGCCTCGGCCAGCTGCTCGCGATGATGCACCGGCACCAGAGGCGGCCGGCCGCGGTCCTGGGTCACGTACCAGGCCCGCGGGGTGGTGGTCCCCATGGGTGCCAGGGTGTCTCGCACCATGCTCCAGGTTTCCTGGGGCAGGTCCTGCCAGCCGAAGTGCTTGAGCAGGATACCGTGATAGGGGGTTTGATCTCCAAATCGAGTGGCCGTATGCTGACGCACGCTCTTCACGGCCGTAAAGTTCATGATAGTGAAGGTGAGGATGACCAGGGTCACGCAGGTGAGGGCCGTGCGCAGCGGCCGACGCCGCAGGTTGCTTACACCCAGTACAAAGGCGGCGCTGAAGGCCGAGGCCGCGCTCATTTCCGTGGATTTCAAATGCCGGGCCTGGCGTTGCAGGTCAGCCATCTCGCGCTCAAAGCGCATGAAGATGATGGCCGCCACCAACAGGGATAATCCCAGAATGAAAAAGGCTAGAATGACCACCAGGGGCGAATACGTCAGTTCAAAGGCCGGGTGGGCCAGGTAGATGATGCCAATGGTGCACACCAGGGTACCCAAAAAGCCCAGGATGCGCTGATGAATGTGGGAGAAGCCGAACACCAGCCGCTCGAAGCAGTAAGCGAATGGCGCAAACAGGGCCACATAAAACAGCACGCCGATGAGCACATCCCGCGTGGTCTTTTCCACATCATTGTACACCCGGGAGGCCAGGGCCCAGGAGGAGCGGGCCGATTCCATGAAGCGGTCGTAGCGTCGTTCCATGAGAAAACGCCGGGCGTCTTCCAGGGCCAGCTTGCCGGCATCCATGAGCTCCCGCAGCCGGTCGTTGACGATGCCTCGTTGCTCCAGGTTTTCCACCCGCGGCTCCAGCAGGGTCCACATGTCGTTGGCGGCCTGCCAGGGAGCGGCGTCGATGCGGGTGGTCTCGCCGGCAATGAACCCGCGGCCCGTGGGTTTGTCCGCCGTGGCGTTAAGGAGCAGCATCTTGCGTCCCAGCACCGTGTCGGAAAGGGTCAGCTTGAGGGGCGTGCCCGGCTCTAGAAAAATGGCATTGGCCGTGGAGGAACGGGTATCCAGCCGACTGTACCAGTAGCGCATGGGCAGGGTTTCGGTGCGGCCGTCAAACAGGCCGGGAATGGTCATGAAGCGGAAGGAGCGCGGTTCCAGGGTGTCGTAAAAATCGATCTGACTGCAGGTGAACAGGGTCAGGGTGGTCTCCATGGCCCGGCGGGCCATTTTGACGCGATAATTGTTCAGGCCGGTGGCGGCCTTGTCCACGGTCCAGCGCACGCGGCCGGTATCCCCATCAAAGCGAAAGACCTCCAGCACGGCCTTGTGCTGGGTGCGCTTGGAATCTGCCAGACCGGAGATGCTGAATTCGCCCAGGGAGTCCACGACGGCATAAAAGCGCGACATGCCCTGGAAGCAGCAGACCACCGCACCCTCCGCAGGCCGGTCCGGGAACACCTCGCCCTGGCGCAGCAGGTTGGCCCGGCCGGAAAGGAAGGAAAAGCCGTTGGGCGCTTCGGCCGTTTCCCAGGGCATGGGCACCTGAGCCAGGCGGCCGGCCAGGCGGGTGATGTAATCGATTTGCCGTGCCAGAAAGGCCGTATCTACCTTTTCCGGCAGGTCGTAAGGGGTGCCCCAGCAATGGCGGGCATCGTGCACCGTGGCCAGGGTGAGGCCGATGCGGCCGGCCAGGGCCGGGACCTCGCCGGCAAGGTCAGGCTGGTCGGGCAGCCAGCTTTCCCAGGTACGCAGACGACTGGGCCGCAGGGTGTCCCGGAGCAGGGGTTCCGCGCCTTCGGCCACCAGCAGCTCGTGCTGGGCTCGCAACAATTCATCAATATCAGTATAGTAGCGGGAACGGTTCACGTCCTCCCGGATATCGTACAGGAAGCCGCGGTCAAAGGCGCCAATGCCGTCTCCCTGGCTGGAAAGATGCAGGGAAATATGAATCTTGAGGGCTTTGTCCTGCAGCAACTTCTTGATGGATTCGTTGGCCCGCATGGCCCGTTGCCGGGCCTTGACGTCTCGCTCCCGGAGGGCCAGCTCGGTCTGGGCCAAGGGGAGCATGACCTGCAGGCGCTGGATATCCTGGGCGGATGCCTGATGAAAATGCTGCAGAAAGAGCAGCCGCCGGTAGCCCATGCGTTCTTCCGCCAGACGGCGGATTTCTTCGGAGCGCTCTTCCACTGTGCGGGCTGCGGAAATGGAGAGGGTATCCGCCGCTTCCAGGCGCAGGCGCATGAGCTGAGTGGAGAGCTGATCCACCTCAGTTTTGACCACGGACTGGATGGCATCCAGGGCCAGTTTTTCGCGAGGATCTCCCGGCGCCAGGGCGGAGAGATTCCCGGCGGCCAGGGTCTCCAGGGCCTCGCGGGCGGCTTCCGTCTGATTGATGTGCTGCGTCAGGGCCCGGCGTTCCTGCCGCAGTTGCCGGCTGGGCATTTCCAGCGCCCCGTACAGCTGGCGCAGGCCGGCATGGGCCTGAGCATGACCGGAGCTGGCCAGCAGCAGCACGCTGCGGGCGGGAGGATGCCGGGCAAAATGCGCCGCCAGCTCCAGCAGGGCCACCAGGGAGGAGGCCTCATCCGCCCCCGGAGACTTGCCCGGTACGTAGGCCGTGGAATCGTAAAAGGCCTCGAATACCAGCAGTTCATCGGCCTGGGCAGCGTCACTGCCGGGAAGGAAGGCGAAAATGTTGTCCGTCTGGATGTTGCGCCACACGGTGGGCGCCACCAGCTGGACCTCAAGAGGAACACCGCTCAGCAGCCCCGGCTCCCGGCGCAAGGGCTCGCCCAGCCAGGCTTCCAGCTCCGCCCTGGGCATCCAGAAGCGGGGAAAGTCCACGGGGGTCAGCTCCAGCTTGTCCTCAAAGAGCCAGCGCGGCGCGCCGGTGGCGGTGGGGTCATCCACGTAGATGACGGCCTGGGCGCCCAGGGTGGCGGCATTGGTCCAGTGTTTGGACGAATCCAGATCCATGAAGACGATGCTGCCGTTGACGTCCATCCCGTTGAAATCCGCCAGCTCGCCCTTGCCCACATAGATGGCCTTCCCCACGGCGCCAGGGGCCGGGATGGTGCCCGGGGCGATGGCGTTCATCTGCAGCGGATGCACGGGCAGGCCGCGGCCGGTATCGGTCCTGGCCAGCCAGCACTGCTTGCCGGGTTGCAGTCCCGGGACGGGCACGCTGAAACGCAGACGGCCGATGCGCAGTGCCTGGGCGTCTTCGTCTTCCTCTTCTTGTCCGTTGGCCCCGTCGGCCCCGCTGGAGGATTGGCCGCCGGTGCTCCAGTTGGCGAACACGCCATGGAAATATGCTTCGATGTACCCCGCGGCATCCTGCAGGCCTGGGGAGCCCAGGCTGCGGTCCCCGGACGCGGACAAGGTGCGGATGCGTTCCGTCACGCGTTCCTGCAGCCCTTCCGGCAGGGAAGCAACCGACCCGGCGGAGCCGGCATGCCCCCCGGACGCCAGCGCCGGTCCTGTCCAACACAGGCAGGCCAGGCTGAGGAGCAGGGTAAAAAGGGAGGGCGGCAGGATGCGCATGCGGTGTGGTCCTCGGCTCCCTAGTCCATGGGGCAGGCGCCGTCAAACGGCTTTTTTTCCTCGGAAAGTCCCACCGCCCCAATGACGATGGACATGTCCTCCCGGGCCTGAATGCGGTCCACGCGGCCATCGCGGATGAAGACCACCCGGTCGGACACGTTGAGCATTTTATGGTCGTGGGTGGCGGAAATGATGGTCACGCCGCGCTCCACCGAGAGGGTTTTCAACAGCTCGATGATTTCCTCACCCGTGGTCAGGTCCAGGTTGCCGGTGGGCTCGTCGGCCAGGACAATGGCCGGATCGTTGGCCAGACTGCGGGCAATGGCCACCCGCTGCTGCTGGCCGCCGGAAAGCTCCAGGGGCTTGTGCTGATACCGCTCCCCCAGGCCCACCAGCTTGAGCAGTTCGATGCCCTTGCGGGCAGCTTCATCGGTGTGCACGCCGGCAAAGGT
>JAIWOE010000112.1 GCA_020217165.1 Desulfovibrio sp.
GCTGGCCAGCAATCCGGATGCGCTCCCCGCCCTGCTTCGGGAAGACCGCGTGCCCGCCCAGCTGGTGCGAGCTATGTTCGAGATTGGTTCGCCCTTTCAGTTCCGCATGCAGGCTGCAGTGTGGCGGGCCTTTGGCCGGGAGTATCCCCGCGGGCTGCAGCAGCTGGGTCCCAAGACTTCGGAAGGCTTCTGGGAAGGGCTGCAGTTGCTGCAACACGGCGATCTGGTGAACCTGGAACGCCATGTGACAAAAGAATTATTCAAAAACCCACGCAGCCTGCCTTGCACCGTGCTGCGTGGCTTTGCGGCCCTGGAGCGCGGGGACCTGCTGCGCGCCCAACAGGTATTCGTCGAGGCCGAGAGGTTGACCACTGCCCCCCTGCAGCAGAGTGCGGTGATTTTTCTGCAGGGCAGGGTGCTGGAAGCCCAGGGCAAACTGCAGCAGGCATCTAATTATTATAAGCGGGTGGTACAGGTCTCGCCGCGTTGGCTGGACGGGCTGTACCGCCAGGGAGTCTGCCAGGTGAAGATGGGGTTTGCCGAGCAGGCCTTCGGACTCTTTCAGAATCTGATTTCTCGCAACCCTGTGTATTTCAACTTTATTCTGTTAGACCCGGAGTTGGAGCGCGGCCACATGCAGATGCTCTCCTCCCTGTCCGCCTTGTGGACCCAGGCCCAGGCCCGGGCCGAGGAGGAGCGTGCACTGGCCGAGGAGCTCCGCAGCGATGTGGGTAAGTGGTTCCCCGAGGGCCATCCCTTTCATGCGGAAATGGCTGGCCGCATCACCGAAATGATGAAACTGACCCAGGTGGAAAGCTACGTGGCCTATGCCCGCCTGGCGCAACAGCGCGCCATGCTGGCCAAGGAAATGATGCTGCAGGTGGAAGAGGAGGGACGGCGCATCAAAAAGCGTTTCACCAACTATCTGGACCGCCTCAAGGAAGTGCAGCGGGAGTCCAGCTGGTTTCCCTTCCCCAAATTGCTCATGGAGTTCAACAAGGACTTTAACTTTTGCGTCAAGAGCATCAACTGGTCACACTCCCAGCACTTCCAGATGGCGGAAAACTTCCGTAAGGCCGCGGACCTGGTGGAAACCGTGGAGGGGAAGATCGCCAGCCTGGAAGACCGGCTTAAGACGTTGAAAATCGTGCGGGATTCCACCTTGTTCGTCATCCTCATGTTTAGGGGCTTTCTGTGGCTGGGGCTGGCCAGCCTGCTGCTTTCCCTGCTGGCGTTGCCGCTTTTGGGCTTTTACGGCAGCAGCATCGGCTTTGGGTGGGCCGAGCACATGAGTTTCCGGCAACAGCTGGAGTTGCAGGGGGGGATGTTCGTCATCCTGGCCATCATTTCCCTGGCCCTTTCGGCCGTGCGCACGGCGTTGGTGTTCGACAAGCGCAAGGAGAAAATCTTCCGCCAGGCCGAGGCCCAGGCCCGCAAGGCGGCGGATACCCGCGCCGCCCAACGCGGTCGCGGGGGGCCGCCGCCCAGGGTGCCCCCCGCGACCCCAAAAACCCCGTCGCGGACTGCCCCTAAGCAGGCCCAGAAACCGCCGCCCCAGGCTCGAGCCAAGCGGCGGTGAGAAATATTTTGTCATGCCTGGCACTTTTTCCTTGACTTGCGCCGAGCTTCTGTCTAGTGAAATCTTCTTTCGACATATTTCCAGCGTCCCTGTGGAGGTTCGACGCATGGCCAATCACGAGTCGGCGCTCAAGCGCCACCGGCAGAGCCTGAAGGCCCGCCTGCGCAATCGCGCAATGAAGACCCGTATCAAGAACGTCGTCAAGGCAGTGCGCCTGGCGGTGGAAGACAAGAACATGGACGCCGCCAGCCTGGCCCTGAAAAAGGCCACCGCAGTGCTGGACAAGGCGGCCACCAAAAAAGTGATCCATTGGCGCAACGCCTCCCGTCGGATTTCCCGCCTGCAGATGGCTGTCAACGGAATCACAGTCTCCGGCGACGACGCCTAGTATACCACTGCCCGGGTGCTGCCCCTGGTGCGTCCAGAGGCACGGTGCGCTGCAAGTGCTGTGATGCCAGGGCAAGGTGGTGCGCCAGGAACACCACAATGGGGCATCCGCGGCTGGCTGCGAGCTGGCTGCGGATGTCTTTTGTTGTTTCGATGTCGGCATGCGGCCCGTGTCGGGCTGGATTTGCCCGGCTGCTTGCGGTAGAGCGTCGCCATGGGATTCTTCACCAAAAAATCCACCGCTGCGCCCATGCGCATCATCATCGTGGGCGCGGGGGAAGTGGGCTATCACATTGCCCGGCGCCTGTCCCAGGAGGACAAGCAGGTGGTGGTCATTGATGTGCGGGCGGACGCCCTCAAGCGTCTGACGGACATCGCCGATGTACAGACCATCCAGGGATCGGGCTCCAGTCCCCGCGTGCTTGACGAGGCCGGTATCCACGACGCCAGCATCGTCCTGGCCGTGACGGATTCCGATGAGATCAACCTCATCGCCTGTTTTTTCGCCAATCTGCTTTCCCCCACGGCCCTGAAGCTGGCCCGCCTGCGCAACGAGGAATACACCCTCTATCGCGATGCCTTCTCCAGCGAGCTCCTGAACATCTCCACCATTATCAATCCCGAGGTGGAGGTCGTCAAATCCATTGACAACATGATCACCGTGCCCGGGGCTCTGGAACTCATGGAGTTCGCAGCCGGCAGGGTCAAGATGGTGGGCATGCGGGTGGGGCCTGGACCCCTCACGGGGGTGGGGCTGCCGCAACTCCGCTCCCGCATGGGCGATCTTGCCTTCATTCTTGCGGCCCTTGTGCGGGGCGAACGCGTCATCATTCCCACGGGCAAGGACTCCATCCAGCCGGACGACCTTGTCTATTTCGTCTGCCAGGAACAGGACCTGCCCGCCGTGAGCCGGGCCTTTGGCATGCCCCAGCATAGTGTCAAGGATGTGCTGGTCATTGGGGGCGGCTCCACGGGGCTGCGCCTGGCCACCCGCTTCGAGGACAAAGGCTATCACGTGAAGTTGGTGGACAAGGATGCCGCCCGCTGCGAGGTGTTGGCGGAGCGCCTCAATCGCACCATCGTGCTGCACGGTGACGGCACGGATCAGGAGCTGTTGGCCGAAGAAAACGTCTCGGGCATGGATCTGGTGGTGTCCGTCACCGGAGACGAGGAGACGAACATCCTTTCGTCCCTGCTGGCCAAGTCCATGGGGGCGCGCAAAACCATCACCCGCATCAATAAAACCGCATATCTGCCGCTGTTGCGCGCCATTGGCATTGAACACAGCTTCAGCCCCCGACTCTCCGCCGTCAATTCCATCTTGCGCTATGTGCGCCGCGGCAAGATCTTGAGCTCCGTGGCCATCAAAGGTGACCAGGCCGAGGCCCTGGAGGCCGTGGTGCAGGAGGGGTCGGAGCTGGCGGGCATTCCGCTGAAAGACCTGGATTTTCCTGCCGGTGCGCTCATACTATGCATTCTGCGCGGGGACAATGTGTTGCTTCCCGGCGGAGAAACCCGACTGCAGCCGGGGGATCGGGTCATCCTCATTGCCCTGCGCACGGCCATGCCCAAGGTGGAGCAGGCATTGTCCGCCGTCACTGGAGCAGGCTAATGCGCCTGGGAAGACCCCTGTTTGTGGTGGGGGCCATCATCTGTTGCGTGGGGCTGTCCATGGTGTTCCCGTTGCTGTGGGGGCTGGCGCGAGGGGATGCTGGCGCTCTGCCCATGCTGGAGGCCATGACGATGACGTTGCTCCTGGGGGCCGCGCTGCTGCTGGTCTTTCGCCGTGCCAGCACGGATGCCCCGCTGAATCATCGTGAAGGCATGGCCATTGTCAGCCTGGGCTGGCTGGCCGCCGGGGTGTGCGGTGCGTTGCCGTATCTGTTTGGCGGCGTCTGCGCCACGGTAACGGATGCGGTGTTCGAGTCCGTCTCCGGCTTCACCACCACCGGGGCGTCCATCCTGACAGATATTGAGGCCGTCCCTGAAAGCCTGCTGCTCTGGCGCAGCCTGACGCATTGGCTGGGGGGCATGGGCATCATCGTGCTGTCGTTGGCCATCCTGCCTTTCCTGGGGGTGGGGGGCATGCAGTTGTACAAGGCCGAGGCCCCGGGCCCCACGCCGGATAAGCTCAAGCCACGCATCAAGGACACGGCGGCCATCCTCTGGAAGGTATATGTTGGGCTGTCCGTGGTCCAATGTCTGCTGCTGCTCCTGGGAGGCATGAGCTTGTTTGATGCCTTGTGCCACACCTTTGGCACCATGGCCACGGGGGGATTCTCCACGCGCAACAGTTCCGTAGCGGCGTATGATAGTCCCTACATCTATTGGGTCATCACTTGCTTCATGTTTTTGGCCGGGGTCAACTTTTCCTTGCATTACAGGATACTGTCCGGCCATGCAAGGGATGTATGGAAGGATGGCGAGCTGCGGTTTTACTGCATCGTCGTCGCGGGCAGCACCCTGTTCATCGCCTGGAACATCCTGGGCCGACAATACGACAACCCCCTGGATGCCCTGACGCACAGTGCGTTTCAAGTTTCCTCCATCGCCACCACCACGGGCTTTGCCACGGCAGACTTTGAACAGTGGCCGGCGTTTTCGCAGTTGCTGCTGGTACTGCTGATGTTCATGGGCGGCTGCGCCGGCTCCACCGGGGGCGGCATGAAGGGGGTTCGCCTCCTGCTCATGCTCAAGCACTGCTCCATGGAGCTCATACGTCTGGTGCACCCCCGGGCGGTGCGGCATGTGAAACTGGGTGGACGCAATGTACCTGCCGAGGTGCTTTCCGGCATCTGGGGGTTTTTCGGCCTGTACATGCTCTGTTACGTCGTCACATCCTTGGCCCTGGCAGCCATGGATCTGGACATTGTGACCAGTTTCACGGCCACCCTGGCCTGCATCAGCAATATCGGCCCTGGTCTCGGCACCGTGGGACCGGCGGAAAACTTCTTCCATTTGCCTGCGGCAGCTAAAGTGCTGTTGACGTGGTGCATGCTCCTGGGACGTCTGGAGCTGTACACAGTGTTGATTTTGTTCGTCCCAGAATTCTGGCGCAAATAAAAACACGCCCCCTGCCAAAGCAGGAGGCGTGCAGTGCAAGCAGCGGGGACAGGTAAACCTGGCAGGCGCCTGTGCGTGGCGTGCGCCCTTTAGGCGAGCTTGGACAGCAGGGTTTCCTTGATGGAGTCGATGGAGCCTTCACCATCCAGCTCAATGTAGACAAAGCCTTCCTTCGCAGCCAGGTTCTTGTAGTAGTAGGCGGCGGCCAGGGTGCCATCCACGGTGTTGTAGTAGATGTCGTGGCGCTTGTTGATGGCGGCCTCGTCCTGGTCATCGGCGCGGGCGGAAAGGGCGCCGCCGCACACACGGCACACATCGCCATTGGGCTTGATGGCCTCAATGAAGATGTTGTTGGGGTGGTTGGGATTGTTCTTGCAGATACGGCGGCCCATGATGCGATTCTTGGCCACTTCGCGCGGGAGGAGGATTTCGATCACATAGTTGATCTTCATCCCTTTTTCCTGCAGGGCTTCAAACAGTTTCTGCGCCTGCACGGTGTTGCGGGGGAAGCCGTCCAGCAGCCAGCCGTCCTTGCCCTTGGATTCCAGGGTTTCCAGCACCATGGGGATGGTGATGTCGTCGGGCACCAAATCGCCACGATCAATGAATTCCTTGGCCTTTTTGCCAAGCTCGGTGCCACCGCCGATGTGTTCACGGAAAATGCCGCCGGACTCAATGTGAGCCAGGCTGTATTTGTCCTTCACAAGGTTGCCCTGGGTGCCTTTGCCGCTGCCGTTGGGCCCGAAAATCAGGATATTCACGCTTCTCCTCCTTGGCGGGAAATTGTGGAAGACTTAGACCCGGATTGGGGGGCTTGTCAATGTGAATTCGTTCTCAAGGTGCGGCAGTTGCGGAGTCCGGGGCAGAAAACAGCACCCCCCGATGCAGCACCCGCGCCGTGACCCGGCCGGGAAAGTGGAAGACAGCGCCCCACTTTTTGGCGGAAAAGGCCGCTTCCAGAGCCAGCAGGGTGTCCAGCTGCGGCGCCCCCAGGGCCAGGGTCTCCAGCACCTGCTTGTAGCACCGCAAGCGGATGGCGGCGTCCAGAGATCGCAACATCGCATGGGACAACAGCAGTCCCTCGCCTTGGGTATCGGGAATTGCGGTTGCCTGGCGCATCGCAAGTCCAACGTGCCGGGCATCCAGGCGGGCGAGTTGCCAAAGCCCTGCCACTTGATCGAGATAGGACGGATTCTCCTCCAGCAGCAACGGTAGGATCGCATTGCGGACGCGGTTGCGGAAAAAACGGGGATCCGCATTGGTGGGATCATTGCGAAAGGGCAATCGCAATGCGGTGGCCAGTTCCAGCAGGGCAGCCTTGGGCTGCAGCAGCACCGGGCGTAGCAGGCCGGTGGTGGCATCGCAGCCCGTCATGCCGCCCAGGGCTGGCCAGCCTGCGCCACGGAGTTGGCGCATGAGCTGGTCTTCCGCCAGGTCGTTCAGTTGGTGTCCGGTGGCGATCCACTGCCCCTGACACTGCAAGCGCACCCGGGCCAGGAAGGCCTGCCGGGCCTTGCGGCCGGCTTCCTCCAGCCCCAGGCGTTGCCGCGCAGCCAGGGCGGCGACCTCCACCCGCTCGGCAACGCATGGGATCCCCAGGTGCCGGCACAGGTGCTCCACGGCGGCCTGGTCTGCGTGGGAATCCGGTCGCAAGGCATGATCCAGGTGGGCGGCCACCAGGGAGAACCCGCCGCGAGGGCGCAGGGCGTGGAGCATGGCCAGCAGGGCCATGGAGTCCGGCCCACCGGAACAGGCCACCACCACTGTTGTGCCGGAAAGCACAATCCCCAGGGTGTGGGCCACAAATCGTTCCACTGCCAGGCAGCGATGCGCCAGGGGCGGTGGCAGGTCTTGCAGGCGCAGGGAGGGGAGGGGGGGAGCCGAGACGGACACTCGGGGCGTCGTCCTAGGCGGGAATATCCAGCTCTTTCAGAAGATTGTCGAAGTAGTTCACCATGTGCTCGCGCTGGGCCGGCGTGCAGTAGGCAATGCAGGAGCAGCGGATGGGACCCCGGCCGCGCACCAGCAGTTCCAGGCGCAGGTAGTCCTCGCCGCATTCCAGGGCCAGGCTGTGGGGGCCGCACTCGGCATCATGCTCCAGCTGCTCCTCGGTTAGCAAGGTTTTTGGCAGGGGCAGCCAGAACAGATCTTCCAGGGAGCTTTCGCAGCCCATGTCCTTGCAGCGTTTGGCCACGCGTTTGACGTGGTCGGGATCAATCTGTTCCACCAGATATACGCGCATGGCTAGTCTCCGGATTCCACATGGTTGCAGGCGCCGCAGCCCTCGCGGGGGAGGCGCCGGTCCTGGTGGGCGTCGGGAGGGACCGACTCGTCATCCAGGTTGAACATGCGCCGCGTGATGTCAATGTAGCGGCGCGCGCTGTCTTCTTCCTCGGCACGGCGTTTCAGAAAGGTGATGGGCTGGCAGTACAGCTTGCGGACCAAGGAATCCACCAGCATTTCAAGGGCAAGCTCTACATCGGCGTCGTCGTGGGCTTTGCCGTTGGACTTGATGCGCTTGAGGGTTTTGGCCAGTTCGCGCCGGCCCAGCTCCCGGCCCTGTTCCAGCAGGTCCTTGATGGTGGGGGTGAGGTCCAGGGATTTGAGCCAGATGCCGAATTTCACGGCCTCCTGGGCAACGATGCCCCGGGCCTTCACGGCCTCGCCCTGGCGTTGGGCCAGGTTTTCTTCCACCACTTCGTTCAAGTCGTCGATATCATACAAATAGACGTTGTCCAGGTTGTTGACGTCGGGGTCAATGTCCCGGGGCACGGCGATGTCGATGAAGAACATGGGCCGGTTGCGCCGCTTCTTGAGCACGGGCTTGAGGTCCTTGGCCTTGAGGATGGCCGTGGGCGCGCCGGTGGAGCTGATGATGATATCCACCTCGTGCAGCCGCTCGTGCAGCATGTCGAAGGCCACGGCCTCGCCGCGGAATTGCTCGGCCAGGTGCACTGCCCGCTCCAGGGTGCGGTTAGCCACGAAAATCTTCTGAATGCCCGAGGTGAGCAGGTGCGTGGCGGCCAGCTCCGCCATTTCCCCCGCACCGATGAGCATGGCGTTGCGGTCTTGCATTTCGCCAAAAATCCGCTTGGCCAATTCCACGGCGGCATAGCTGATGGATACGGCCGAGCCGCCAATGGCGGTTTCGGTTCGCACGCGCTTGGCCACGGAAAAGGCCTTGTGCAGCAGGCGGTTGCAAATAACGCCCGTGGCGTTCTGGGCCACGGCCTTGCGGTATGCGTCCTTGAGCTGGCCCAGGATCTGCGGCTCGCCAAGGACCATGGAATCCAGGCTTGAGGCCACGCAGAACAGGTGCTGCACGGCGTCCAGCTGTTCGTGGATGTAGACATACGGCCGCAACTCATCCGCCGTGGCGCCCTTGAGGCCGGCCCAGCGTTCCAGCACGGCTTCCACCGTGTCACGGCCGGGACCCACGGCCAGCACTTCCACGCGGTTGCAGGTGGAAAGGACCACCACTTCCTTGAGAAATTTGCCCACGGGAAACAGGGCCGGGGGCGGGGCGTCGGGCGATGCCGGGGCGTGTGCATCTGGCGAGGCATCCGCAGGCAGGTCTTCGGGAGGCGGACACACCCCGGTCAGGGCGAATTTTTCCCGCACCTCCACCGGCGCGGTCTTGTGGTTGAGACCGATGAGATAGATGGACAGGGTCATGGACGCTCCATCAGACCATGGTGGCTTTGCAGGAAAAAGTTCACGCCGGCGATGGAGACCACGGCCAGGGCGAAGAGCAGCATGGCCATCTTCGCCGGCCGTCTGCCGCGCCAGTCCAGAAACAGCCTGCCGTAAAAGAGCCAGGCAAACAGGGCCCAAATGGTTAAGGACATGAATTCCTTGGGATCTGCTGACAGC
Organism: Desulfovibrio sp.; assembly: GCA_020217165.1. Classification (GTDB taxonomy): domain Bacteria; phylum Desulfobacterota; class Desulfovibrionia; order Desulfovibrionales; family Desulfovibrionaceae; genus Megalodesulfovibrio. Next base: position 8,903 of record JAIWOE010000112.1, read on the forward strand.
ATCTTGCCCCAGGTCATGCGCGCGAAGACGAATCCCGTGAGCATGCCCAGGGTGAACAGCGGAAAGCCCAGGCAGACGGCCCAATGGTTCACGCGGTCCAGGGCAGAAAGGCCGGGCATGTCCTGCAGGAATCCCGCAAGCCGGACCTTGGTTTTGATTTTGCGCTCCTGATGCACGAACAGCAGTCCGGCCCCGCAGGCCACGGCCAATAGGGCAATGCTCGCAAACAGCACGCCGATGTGCAGGGCGAAGAACACCCCATGCAGGGCCTTGGGCATCTGCACCGTGCCCTGGGCATGGGTGATGGACGAGGCGAAGAGCAACAGGGCCACGGGGGAGACCATCAGCGACAGAAAATCCCAGCGCAGCCGGTGCCAGAGCACAAAGGACACGGCCAGCACGCACCAGGAGAGCATCTTCAGATACACCCCGGCGGACCATTCCGGAATGGTCTCGGTGGCAAAAAAATGTCCCAGGAGCATGGTGTGGAGCAGGAAGCCGCCAAAGGCCACGCGCACTGCGGCACGGCGCAGGCCGGGCCGGCGGCGCAGGGCCCCGAACAGCGACAGGCCCGTGGCCCCGAGATAGGCCAACACGATGAGGAGGTAGGCGTAGGCAAATAGACTCATGCTGACATCCCGGATGGTTGACTGTCGGCTGCACTGTGCGCGAGCATGGACTCCAATTGGCCGTGCAGGGCCTGGGGGATGATGGATTGGACGATGGCCAGGGCTGCCGGCACGTCGCCACGCTGCAGGGCAGCGGCCAGATCCTCCCGCAGCAGGGCGCGGAACACCGTCGCGTTGTCCGAAGACGGCTGCCCAAGCTCCAGCAGCGCCGGGCGCAGCAGGCCCAAAAAACGCGCCAGTCCGGCCCATTTGCCCAGGGCCTGGGCCAGTTCGTGCTTCACAACCCTGGCCAGGGCTGGGCTTTGCCCCTGGGTGGAAAAGGCGGCCATGAGCCCGTGGGATACCGCCAGGGAGGGCACGATGCAATCCCCGCTGGTGGGCGCATCCACCACATTGCACAACACCCCGCGCGCCCGGCACAGGGAGGCGATGCGCTGATTTTCCTCACGGTTGCCCGTGGCCGCGAAGGCCAGAAAGCAATCGTCCAGGTCCGCATCCGCCAGCATCCGCCGGGCAAAGGCAACCCGGCCGGTTTGTAGCAACGGCGCAATCTCCTGCTCAAAATCGGCATCCAGGGGGGCGGTGTCAAGCAGAAGAATGGCTTTGGGCTGGGCCGGGAGCAGGCCCCGGCATTTGCGGCGTCCCACGTCGCCCAGGCCGGCCACAATGCAGCGACGGTCCGCGAGATCCAGAAACAGCGGGTAGTAGCGCATGGCGAGTCAGTATCAGAGCCGGGCCGCGCTGTACATCCGTTCCGGCCCCCGGGATCAACTTGAAGGCTAAGGACTCTTGGGATAAGGTGCGGCGATGCCTGCCCCTTCGCGCGCCCTTGTCCTGCAACTGGCCCGGTTTGGCGATCTTGTCCAGACACGGCGCCTCGTGGCGTCCCTGCTGGCCCAGGGGCGGGAGACGCATCTGCTGGTGGATCATTCCCTGGTGCCCCTGGCCCGGCTGGTGCATCCCGAGTGCGTGGCGCACGGCATCGCCGCCCATGCCCTGCCGGCGCCGGCGGTGGCGCTGGCCGAGGTGGCCCGCCTGGTGGAGGCCTTGCGGGGCCTGGACTTCGAGACCGTCTATGCCCTGAATTTTTCCCCCCTTACGGAGGCCCTGCTGGCGGCCTTTCCCGGAACCCATTGTCGAGGGTATGTCTGGAACAGCGGGCAGTTGTTGCGCACGCCGTGGTTGTCCCTGGCCTTCCGATGGGCCGGGAGGCGGGCCGTGGCTCCCTGCAACCTGGCCGATCTCTGGGCCCACCTGCATGACCATCCCATCCCCGCGTCCCTGGTGAATCCACCGGCCGCGCCCAGGGGCGGCGGGTTGGGGGTGGTGATGGCCGGCCGGCACGCCCGGCGTTCCCTGCCACCGGCGGTGCTTGCCGGCGCCGTGGCGGCGCTGGTGCATCGTCTGGGCAGGGCGGCTCCCATTCACCTGCTGGGCAGTGCCTCGGAATCCCCGGCGGCCCGGGCCTTGCTGGAGGCACTGCCGCGTCCCTTGCAAGGGCAGGTGGTGGATGCAACCGGCCGCACGGACTGGGCCGCCCTGCACGAGTTGGTGGGGGGGCTGGATTGCGTGCTCACGCCGGATACCGGGGTGATGCACCTGGCGGCCCGGCTGGGTGCGCCGGTGGTGGCGACCTTCCTGTCCTCGGCTTGGGCCTGGGAGACGGGACCCTATGGCCAGGGGCATGTGGTGTGGCAGGCCATCACGGACTGTGCGCCATGCCTGGAGTCTCACCCCTGCCATCATCAGACGGCATGTCTGCTGCCGTTTTCCGACCGCGCCTTCCTGCGCCTGTTGGCCATGGACAAGGGCGAGCCCCCCCAGGGGCTGGTGCGCCTGGCCTCCACCCTGGATGAGCTGGGATGTGACTTTGCCGCCACGGCCGGGCATGATCCCCACGCCGCCACGCGGCGGATGTGGCGCGAGGCCGTGATGGCCGACCGGCAGCTTCGGCCGCGCGTTTCCGTCGGGGCGGCGGCGGTGGCCGATCATCTCTATCAGGAGCCGGACTGGGCCGTGCACGCCCAGGGCCAGACGGAGGCATGCTGATGACCATTTCCCGCCCCTTGCGGGTGCTCGTCGTCCAGCCCATGTATGGGGGATCCCTGCCTGTGGCGCGGTATGCGGCCTCGGGCCTGCGTACCCTGGGGCACCTGGTGGAGGAGTTCGAGGCGCCGGATTTCCATGGCGCCTTCACGGCCCTCAAGCGGCTGCGGGTGACCCTGGATCGACTGGATCACCTGGAAAACAGCTTTCTGCAGGTGGTTTCCCAGGCCATCCTGGCCAAGGTGGAGACCTTCCGGCCGGACCTGGTGCTGGCCCTGGCCCAGGCGCCCCTGTCCCGCCAGGCTTTGCGACGCCTGCGCAGTGCCGGCACTCCCACGGCCATGTGGTTTGTGGAAGACTTCCGCCTGTTCACCTACTGGCGGGCTTTTGCGCCGCTGTACGACTTTTTCTTCGTCATCCAGAAGGAGCCCTTTCTCACCGCCCTGCAGGAGCTTGGCGTGGCCAACGCCAGCTACCTGCCCCTGGCGGCGGATCCCGAATTTCACAGGCCCCTGACCCTCACGCCCCTGGAACAGCACCGCTACGGCAGCGCCGTCTCCTTTCTTGGGGCAGGGTATCCAAACCGGCGGGAGGCCTTCAAGCACCTGTTGGGCATGGATTTTCGTCTCTGGGGCAGTGACTGGGAAGGCTCCGCCGCCCTGCAGCAGGTGCTCCAGCGCCAGGGCGAACGCATCGCCCCGGAAGAGGCCGTGAAAATCTTCAACGCCACGGCCGTGAACGTGAACCTGCACTCCAGCGTCAAGGCCGATCCACCAGTGCAGCCCGGGGATTTCGTGAATCCGCGGACCTTTGAACTGGCCGCCTGTGGCGCGTTTCAGGTGGTGGACACCCGCTCCCTGCTGGGGGAACTCTATGCCCCGGGCGAGCTGGCCACCTTCTCCACCTTGCAGGAAATGAAGGATCTGATTCAGACATATCTGGCTGATCCCGCCGCCCGTCAGGCCATGGCCGCCAAGGCCCGGGCGCGGACCCTGGCCGAGCACACCTATGCCGTGCGCATGGGGCAACTGCTGGAGGAGGTGGCCAGACACCGCCCGGGCTGGCCCACGGCGCCCGACGCTGAGGCCGGGCCCCAGGTCGCCAGCGCGGGCGATGCCCTGGCCAGCCTGCCGCAGGAGCTGCAGGCCGCCGTGC
>JAIWOE010000113.1 GCA_020217165.1 Desulfovibrio sp.
TGTGCCGTGGGCCATCGTTGGGGCTGTTGCGTGGCGCTGCCCGGGGGGAGGCGGGCCGAATAGCATTTCCCACACACTCACAGTGGGCGGGTGGGAAAGGGTGGTTGCAGAGACACCTGCCGGAAATGTCACAAAAATAGTAAGCCATGCCAACAGGATGGCGAAAATATTCCGAATGTGGCAAGTCGGGTGTCGCATGGGCGTCCGCAGTCCTTGACTGTTTGGTGTACTTTAGCCCAATTCAAGGGTCGCGGCAAGGATAAAGAGGGGTTTTGACGCTCAGGAGATATGCTCAAAGCGTTCGCCCTGTTGCGCTTGGTCTTGTGGCAGAATCACCACCCACGCTGAGGAGCAAGTTGATGATGAGCGCAGGATGTTCAGAAATTAGCAAAAATACCAACTGGATGGGCGTGCATGTGAGTGTGGTGGCCTGGAGCGCCGTAATGTGGCGGCACGTGTATCCGTGGGTATGGTGTGTGGGGCTGTTGATTGCCTGCGTTATGTTCTGTAGCAACTTTTGCATTGCTGCAACCCAGGCACGAGTCCAGGCATTGCCAACGACAACGGGATGCCCCGCATGGTCGCCCCAGGATATTGAAATCCTCACGGAACAACTCCGGACTGTCATTGTGGGTTCTGGATTGCATTCGGCTCATGTTGGAGCCATTCTGCTGCCACTTGACCCTGCGGCGCCAGGAGCAGCACAATATAATGCAGAAAAAATGTTCGTTCCAGCATCCACAATGAAGTTATTTACTACTGCTGCTGCATTAGATATTCTTGGATATAGATATACATTCACTACTGAGTTTCTTCATACTGGAACAATTGAGAGAGGAATTCTGCATGGTGACCTGATTGTTCGCAGTAATGGTGATCCATCCTTTTCGGCAAAGTGGTGTCCGAAGAATGATTTTTGCATGGGGGAGATTGCTGATAGATTGCGTGATAAAGGAATTACTTCCATTAATGGTGACCTAATCGCAGATACGTCACTGTTTGCCGGCCCGCTTCTGGGCCCAGCATGGGAATGGGATGACTTGTCGTACTACTATGCCACGCCAGTTGATGCATTGGGTTGCGGGGAAAATACAGTGGAAGTGTCCGTATTCCCTGCCCGCGTGGGGACTCCCCCGACGGTCAGGATGGTGCCAGACGGATACTTCACCGTGCACAACCAGGCGATCACCAAGAACAAGGGCGAGGATTTTTTGCTGTTGCGTGCGTTGGGAGCAGAAACTGTCACGATTGAGGGGGCCTTGTCACAGGGCGGAAAAGGAATTTCGGCGGCAGTCTCCGTGAATGATCCTGCACGGTATTTTCTGTACAATATGAAGTTGGCAATGAATAAAAAAGGCATATATATATCTGGTCAGTCAAAGATTCATCGTCAATCCTCTGCTGGGGTGCTACGGTCGTTGCTGGTGCGGCAGTCCCCGCCCTTGATCGAGCTTGCCACCGTTGCCAACATGGAAAGTCATAATCTTTTTGCTGAGTTGCTGCAGCACGCCGTGGCGCAGGCCCGTACGGGGCAAGGTTCGTTCGCCAAGGGGGCTGCTTTGGTCCAACAGTGGGCCGCGGGCCTAGGCGTAGGGCGCGAAGCGTTGTCCATTGCGGATGGGTCCGGACTTTCGAGAAAAAACCTGCTCACACCCAGGGCCATGGCCCTCATGCTCCGCGCCATGGTAGATCGCCCTGTATTTCCAGAGTTTTATGAAACGCTTCCAGTCGCAGGACGGCACGGCAGCATGGCTCGCCGCCTTGTTGGAACCAAGGGAGAGGGAACGGTGCGCGGGAAGGTGGGATACGTTACAGGGCACAGCAGCATTGCGGGATATGCGCAAGATCAACAAGGACGGTGGGTTGTCTTTGCCGTAATGGTCAATAACAACGCAGGTGAGCCCAAAACTGCTCGCACGTTGCAGGATGATATCATCACCTTGATCGTCGGGCGTTAGAGCAGTGCAATGTCGGCTGGATACAGTATCTCGAATTTTTCAAGATTTAGGTGTGAAATTGTGCTTGAGTTTTTCTATAGGCTGAAATCATGAGTATAAATCAACAGCCATGCCAAGCCCACTTGACGTTGCCGGGTATTGAGATTCCGAACAGGCGATATCTGGTGAGTGCGAGTAGAAAAATAGATATTCCAGAATATTATACGCCGTGGTTCTTGCAGCGAGTGCAGGAAGGGTTCCGCGAGAGGTCCCCAGTCCCTTCAATCCACGGCGCAGGGTGCATGTTTCGTTGCGCCCCCAGGATGTTGCGGGTATTGTATTTTGGACAAGGGATCCGCGCCCCCTAGTTCCTCACCTCGCCAGGCTGCGGCGCATGGGAATCGATTTTCACGTCATAATAGCGATTGATAGTTATTCAGGATAGTATGAACCTTGGAGGGTCGCCCGTGGAGGCGGTGGCGGTAGCAGCCAGGGACATAGCCCGAGAACATGGCCCGGAGCGGGTAAGCTGGCGTTATGTCACTGAAGAGTTGTGCCCAACTTGAAGGGGGGGCTGCTCATTGCATGGAGCTGGGGTGCCAGGGGATGCATGCCTTGATGCGACATACTTCCGCAACGCCCTTGACTGGGATGTGGCATCGGGTAGGAACAAGGGTCAACGAAGCTACTGCGCCTGTGCCGCAATCATTGATATTGGTATGTATGAAAGCTGCCCGAGGGGATTCGTGTACTGTTATGCCGTGACTCGTTTTAAGCGGTCCCGCGCCAACTTCCGCAGACATGATCCAGCATCGTCGTCATTGCTGTGATACACTGCGCCCGGCACACTATTGCCGAGTCTCCACCAGTCCGGCATCAATGGATTTGCGGGCAATGCACTGTGTTAGGTATTGCTGCAATTTGTCCATGTGAATTTGCTTTTTGGCGGCCTCCTGCTGACAAAGGGCCATGACGTCATCGGCTTTCACCTGCTTGCGGGGCTGCGCCACGGCAGATAGGCTGAAGCACATGAGAACAGCAAGGGAAATGATGAGGATGCGCATGGGTGAAGCCGGTGCTATGCGCCAAGGAGGTAGGCGCGTGCTTGTTTTTTGCCGAACTTGATGGCGGAATCCGTGTCGAACATGAAAATATCCAAGCTGTTTCGCATTCTTTCATGCATGAGATCATCGATGGTGTAGACACCGAGATCCTTGATGTAGATTTTCCGGCCAAAATTCCAACCATTGGCAAAAAGATCTCTGGATACAGCAACTATGCCGTCGCGAACGCGTTTGTTGTTGGCGGTAATGAACGGCGTATCGTCGGTTTGGCCAACGGTGGGGCTGTATGCAGATATGGTGCACACACGTCCTCTGGTCATGCTTTGGATAATAAAATCCTTTTGTTGCACCATGCGCAACAGCTCTGTAACCTTGGACTTATTGTCGGCAAGGGAGTTGATAAGCATGAGTTGCTGCGTGTAACTTGAGAGTTGCAAGCCTTCCAGCGCACCCTCTGCACTGGCCTGTGCCAGCTGCAGTTGGTTGTACCTGGTCTTGTAGTCCTCAAGTTGCGCTTCCAGAATCTTGTTGTGTTGGTACTGGAAGTAGCCCAAGGCGGCGAGGATGAGGATGGCTTTGCAAAACAACAACGTGCGCATACTTGAATCCGGGTTCAGGGTCCTGGTCTTGCTGGAAGAGCGCGCCTCAAGGACTTGCTCGGGGGAGAAGTGGCATCGCAGCAAATGCAGGGCTCTGACCATCAGAATGGACAGGGTCGCTATGCTCTCATGTCATACGGAGGATGCCATTGTCAAGATGCAGTTCCATCTATACTTTTTGTAGATATCAGTATGCGGTCTGGTCAATCGTACAGTGCTTGCGAGGGTGCACTGCAGCGTGCAGCCTTGACGCAACAGTGTGGCCAATGTACTGCAGATTCTGATATGGTAAGGGAAGCCAGGGATGCAGATGCGAATGCGTTGTGACCGCAAGCAACGAGGGGTTCGGGGTATCTTGATGATGGTTCCCGTACATGTTTGCGTGCGTCTTGTTGGCGCGGCAGTATTGTCCGCCATATTTGCCGTAATGGTGCAGCCAGCAAGCTTGTTGGCTGCCTTGGGCGTGGCTGTGAGTATCCTAGTGCTTGGCTGGCCTGGACGCAAGGTCGTTCTACGAGGGTTTGTTGCGGTAAATTTGTTTGTAATGTTGCTATGGCTTGTCGTTCCTTTGTCTGGAAGCGGCGATGTGCTGCATCAGGTGGGGCCATTATCCATTCGATCCGAAGGTGTAAATTTTTCTATTGCGGCAACATTGAGAGCCAATGCAATATTGTGTGTATTGCTAGGATGTATTGTTACAATGCCATTGCATGTTGCTGTGAGAGGGTTGGAGTCGTTTGGAGTTTCTTCAAAATTGTGCTCCATGCTATACTTTTGCGTCAGATACATCCAGGATATCCAAAAAATGCACCTTCGCCTGCAAACGGCGGCTTCACTGCGATGTTTTGCGCCAGGGATGAATCGTCATACCTGGCGTACAGTGGGCCACATGTTTGCCATGACCCTGATTCGCAGTTTGGATCAAGCCCATAGAGTGCACCAAGCCATGCAATTGCGTGGCTATGATGGGAGCTTCCGGCGCTTGCCATTGCCTGCAATGACTTGGCGGGATTGGGCGGCCATGGTGGTCTTGCTTGGTGTTGCTGCGGGGGTGCTGGCCCTTGAATTTGGTAGCCTGCAATGGGATATGCTGGAGAAGTTTCGTGTCTGAAAAGTCAATGCACCATCCTTTACTGGCCTTGGACCATGCATCCTATCATTATGCAGGGCGTGATCTTACGGTGCTGGATGACTGCAGCATTGCCCTTGGGAGCGGCAAGGTGGGTCTTATAGGACCCAATGGCAGTGGTAAAACCACCCTGCTGCAATGCCTTATGGGGATTTTGCGGCCCCATAAGGGTGTACTGCGTTTCAAAGGAGAGGTTGTTGCGAGCAAGGAATCCCTGCGAATCATGCGCCGGCATGTGGGATTTGTCTTCCAGCAGGCGGATGATCAACTTTTTTCTCCCACCGTGCTTGAAGATGTGGCCTTTGGCCCGCTGAACCTGGGCCTCACCCCGCAAGAGGCCCAGGCGGCTGCTCGTAACACATTGGCATCACTGGGGCTTGATGGCTACGAAGACCGGGTGTGTCACCGGCTTTCTGGCGGGGAAAAACGACTGGTGGCCCTGGCCACAGTGCTGGCCATGACCCCTGAGCTGCTTTTGCTGGACGAACCCACCAACGATCTGGACCCGGCCATGCGCAAGCGAATCATTCATATTGTGAATGAGTTGCCGCTAGCCATGCTCATTGTTTCCCATGATTGGGATTTCCTCTCCCGCACCGTGTTCTCGTGTCTGGCCATGGAAGACGGCCGACTAAGGCCCGTCCCCATGGCTGTGTTGCACAGTCATCGCCATGGAGAAGCCGGGGCCGTTGGAGACGGAGACGGCGATCCCCATCGGCCGCACTTGCACGGGGGCAGGTCGATCACTCGCGAACAAGGCGAGCCAGTTCCTCCTGAATGATTCCCTTGAATAGCTCGATTTTATAGGCATTGTGCGTCAGGGGCTCCGCGCCCTGCATGGCGGCGGAGGCGGCGGCCCTTACCCGTTCCCGGGTAAGGGCCGCGCCTGTGAGCAGTGCTTCAGCCTGAGTGGCTTGCCAGGGAAAGGGCGCCGCACCGGAGAGCACCATGCGACAACTCGTTACGATCTCATCTTCTATGATGACGGCCAGGGCCACACCGGCCAAGGCGAAATCCCAGGACCGTCGGGCCCGGACCTTGCGATAGCTCGTCTGCTGGCCGGCCATGGGTGGAGGCAGGTGGATGTGGGTGACGAGCTCCCCGGGTTGCAGGGTGGTTTCCCTGGTGGGGTCCTGGGCTGGGGGCATGAAGAGCTGCTCCAGGGGGAGGGACCTGTCGCCGGCGGGTCCGGCCACCCAGACCGTGGCTTGCAACGCCTGGAGCATGGGGGCCGTGTCCGAGGGGTGCACCATATAGCAGGCATCGCCCCCGAAAATGCAGTGGAGGTGGTTTTCTCCATGCACGGCTAGGCAGGATGCGCCGCCCTTGCGCAGGCAGTCAAAGTCGCCCCGGTAATACCAGCAGCGGGTTTTTTGGCAGAGATTTCCGCCCAGGGTGCCCTGGTTGCGCAGCTGCGGGCTGGCCACCTCGGCGGCGGCCTGGGCCAGGCCAGGATAGAGGGTCTGCACTTCCGTGGAGCCGGCCACCTCGGCGAGGGTGGTCAACGCCCCCAGGGAGAGGCCGCCCTCGGCGGTGCGGGCAATGCCTCGAAGTTCCTTGAGGCTTGATAGGGAAACTATTGTCTTGACAGGGAAAATTCGTTCCCGCAGGCAGCCCAGCAAATCCGAGCCGCCAGCCAGGGCATGGGCGGTCTCGTCCTGCAACAGCTGGGCGGCCTGGGCCACGGATTCGGGCCGGGCGTAGGCGAAATCCTCAAACATGCGTCATGCTTCCTTTGCTGCGGCCAGGGCCTGCAGCAGGGCTGCGGGGGTGATGGGCGTGGCGGTGCACCGCACCTGCCAGGGGCGAAGGGCATCGGCCACGGCATTGGCGATGGCCGGGGCCGTGGGCACCACCACCGGTTCGCCCAGGCCTTTGGCGCCGGCGGAGTTGGCGGCATCGTCGGGCAGTTTCAGGGGTAGGGAGACGGTCTGCGTGGCCACGTCCAGCATGGTGGGCAGTTTGTAGTCGTGCAGGTTACGGTTGCAGAGCTTGCCGGAGGCTGCATCCAGGATGCGGGCCTCGGTCAGGGCAAAGCCGGTACCCATGACCACGCCGCCATGGACCTGACAGTCATAGGTCAGTCGATTCATGACCCTTCCGGATTCATGACACGCCAGGAAACGCACCACACGGACTTCCCCAGTCAGCGTGTTCACCTCCACCTCGCAAAACTGGGCACCAAAGGGACAAATGGCCTTGTTCTTGGGATTGGCGCGCTTGTGGCCCACTCCCATGGCCACGCGCTGCTGGCGGAGGCGGGCCAGATTGGTCACGGCGATGCGCTTTGGTGATTTCCCTTTTTTTTCCTGGTGGTTGATGACAACTATGGACGCGCCTTCGTAGCGCAGGGCTTCCGCCTTCACCCCCAGCTCTTCTGCGGCCCAACCCAGGAGTTGGCGTTTGAGCTCCTGCGCTGCCTCGCGCACAGCGGGCGCCTCCGTGGGCACGGTTTTGGAGCCGCCGGATGCGGTGGCGTACTGGGTGGTGGCTGTGTCTGCATGTTCGATGTGGATGCGGTCCAGGGTGACGCCCAGCTCCTCGGCCGCCACCATGGCCATGATGGTTTTGGTGCCGCCGCCGATGTCGCTGGCCCCCATGTTGAGGATGATGGAGCCATCCCCCAGCAGCTTGAGCACCACCGTGGCCGGTGGAAATCCGCCGCCCACCAGCCAGTTGCAGGCCGCCATGCCCACGCCACGCCGGGTGGTGAAGGTGGCCGGCTGTGCCGCGGTGCGCTGGCGGGACTCCTGCCAGCCGAAGGCCGCGGCCCCTTCCTCCAGACAGGCCTTGAGGCCGGTGGTGGTGTATGCCGGCGAACCATCCCGGGCCTGGGAGACGGTGGGAATGTTCTGCAGACGCAGGGCCACGGGGTCCATGCCAAGGGCGTCGGCCAGACGGTCCATCATTTGTTCCAGGGCCCAGGCGCCTTGGGGATAGCCGGGAGCGCGGAAGGGGCGTGCGGGCTGGCTGTGGAGCATGACATCGGTCAGCTCGGTGCGCACATTGGGGCAGCGGTAGAGGTCCTTGGCCAGCCAGTCCACCAGGGCGCTGCCCGCTCCGCCATAGGCGCCGCCAGAGGCCAGGACGGAAAGCGAGGTGGCCGTGAGGGAGCCATCGCCCTTGGCGGCCAGTTGCATCTCCATGATGGCGGCCGGGCGCAGGCCCATGGAGAGCATGGTCTGTTCCCGCGAAAGGAAGAGCTTGACCGGACGGCCGGTGCGCCGGGCCAGGATGGCGGCGATGACGGCGTATTTGCTTGTCTGCAGTTTGGAGCCGAAGCCGCCGCCCACATACCCCCCTCGCACCCGGACCCGGGTGAGGGGCAGCCCCAGCACGGCGGCAAGTTGCTCCTGCACCGGGAACACGCCCTGGGTGGACTCCCAGACGGTGAGGCCGTCGCCATCCCACATGGCCACGCAGCCGTGGCGCTCCAGGGGAATGTGCAGTTGGGATGCGGTGCGGAAGGATCCCGAGAGCACCACCGCGGCCTCGGCCAGTCCCTTGCCCAGATCACCCCGGGCATAGGTCTGTATTGGGCGGGCCAGGTTGCCGCCAGGATGCACGTTGGGGGCCTTCTCCGTCAGGGCTAGACGTTCGGCCACGGCGGCGGGACGCTCGTCAAACTGCACCTCCAGGGCTCGCACGGCGTCCCAGGCCTGCCAGGGCGTTTCCGCAGCCACGGCGGCCACTTCCTCTCCTTCAAACCGAAGCTGCGTGTCAAAAAGCGGCGGAGCGTACCCCTCGCCATAGGGCCAAGAGATCTTGGCCTCTGGGGTCTCGGCCGTGATGATGTCCCGCACCCCGGGCAGGGCCTTGGCCCTGGTCGTCTCCAGCCTGCGCACGATGGCATGGGCGTAGGGGCAGTGCAGGATGGCCGCATGGAGCATGCCGGGCAGCTGGACATCCGAGGGAAACACGGCCGCGCCACTCACGCGTTCGTAGGCATCCACCCGGGGAATGCGCTGCCCGATGAGGGTGGTGTGCCCCCAGGGGTGCGGGGCCTCGCCGGGTCGGGCCGGCTGGATCAGGGGGGAGACGGGGTCAAAGTAGCCTGAATCGGCCATGCCACACTTCCTTGGATCCGACACCTGCCGGGGATCAGGATTTCTTTTTGATGGCGGCCGCAGCCACGGCCGTGAGGATGTGCCGGTACGCGCCGCAGCGGCAGAGGTTGCCGCTCATGCCCACGCGAATTTCCTCCAGGGTGGGATCTGGCTGGTGCCGCAGCAGGGCTTCGGCGGCCATGATCTGCCCCGGGGTGCAGTAGCCGCATTGCAGGGCGTCTTCTTCCAGAAACGCCTGCTGCACCGGGCCAAGGGCTTCCCCGTGCATCAGGCCTTCCACAGTTTCAATGGACTTGCCCTGGGCCTCCAAGGCCAGCATCAGGCAGGCATACCGGGCAACACCGTCCACCAGCACGGTGCAGCTGCCGCATTCCCCGCGTTCGCACCCGGGTTTGGGGCTGGTGATGCCCAGGCATTCCCGCAGCACGTGCAGCAGGGTCCAGCGTGGTTCGGCCAGCACGGTATGGTCGTTGCCGTTGACCGTGAGGGTCAGGGGGGTGAGCCCCTGGATGAGTTGCGGCGGTGCATCATCATGGGCGGCGGTCCGGGTGGCCGTGGCCAGGGTGGCGGCGCCTGTGGCCACGGTGGTGGTCAGGGTGGTGGCCACGGCGGAGACACTCATGGACTTGAGAAATCCCCGACGGGACATGCCGATACCGGGCGGGGGAGACTTGGCGGATGAAGACATGCTACGCTCCTGCAACGGCTGGATACGAATCTCGGGCATGATGCCTCGCGGCGTCTGCTGTAAATGCAAATCGATACCGAATCAACAAGTGAATGGGGAATCATGGAGAACTGATTCCGCCGCATGTCGAGGACATCATGGCGTTGTTTACGCCAAGGGGGGAAAAAAATCCAGCATGGCGGCAGCTCAGGGCTGCGCGGCAAGGCCCAGCTGCTCCAGGCGTAAGAGCAGCCGTTGCCGGCGCCGGCTCATGTGCCACAACACCCCCAGGGGGATGCCGGTGGCCACCAGCACACCGGCGCTGCCAGCCAAGGCCGCCAGCCGTATGCGGTCCAGTTCTGCCTGGAGGGGCTCCGCATGGCCGGGCTGCAGCACCGCGCGGGCAGGCATGTGCGGATCGTAGTATACCCGCACCTCCTGGCCGGGCGGATGGGCCTCGGCAAGGGCGAGGGCCTCTTCCCGATCCGTGGAGGGACCATAGCCATGGCGGATGCGTTGGCCAGAATGCAGGACGCCGTTCACGGCGTATTCATACAGAATGATTGTCTCCCAGCCCGGCACGGAGGTCTTGCCGGAGGGGATGCGGGTTTCCGCCACCGCGCTTTCCAGCACTCGACCCAGGGTGTCGGGCCACGCCTGACTTTCCTCGGCCCGCTGGCGGGTCTGGCTCAGGGACTCGTATTCCTGCATCAGCACCCAGCCGGCCATGGCGCATCCCAGCAGCACCAGGGCCATGAGCCAGGAGAGCAGTTGCCGGGTGTGACGCCAGCCGGCATCCAGGCGCTGTCGGGTCAGCATTTCTCCCCAGCCGGAGAAATTGGGCGCCGCCACGGCAAACACCGGGGACACGCCCGCGGGATCCAGAAAGATGTCCACCGTGGCCTGTTCCGACAGATTCCATACCCGGCGGCTGAAGCGCATGTGCGCGGCAAAGCGGGGGGAATCCACAGACGCATGGGCCTCTCGCACCAGAAATACCTGCCCGCTGGTGTCCGCGTACCGGGTGTTTTCCAGCTGGCAGGCCCAGGGGGTGGCCGTGGTGAACCTGGAGGCCGCCTCCCGCTGCCCGGCCAGCAACCGGGCGAACAGGCGGTGCATCCAGAGCAAGAGGGGCAGCACCAGCAGCGCGACGACCAGCAGCAGGGGGGCTGCCTGCCGGATCTTCCCGTCTTCCCAGAATCCCGCCCCAGCCAGCACCGCCAGGGCCGTCAGGACAAGATGGGGGAGCACGCGTGTCCAACGCAGCACGGCGAGATTGATACGGAAATCCCGTGGTGGCTGCGCCAGGGGCGGGCGGTGGCCAGGGGCGGGCATGGGCGCTAGGGCTAGCGCCGCAGGGTGGCCTGCAGCCGGGTGGGAACCAGGAGCAGGTCCAGGGCATGGCGAATGTCCGTCACCAGCACATCGGCATGCTGCATGGCCTCCATGCTCGCGCCTTCAGGACCGAGCACCAGCACGCCCAGGGCTGCCACTTCCAGGGCCAGGCGGTCATTGAAACCATTGCCAAAGAAGGCCACGTCGCGCTGCAGGCCGATGATGGCCGCCCGTTTGGCCTCGTCCTCCCGGGGTTTGCCCGGGCCGGTGTGCACCACCTGTACGTCCACGGGCAGGTCGGCCACGATGTTGCGCACGGTGCCGTGGGTGTCTGCCGTCAGCACCACCACGTGCAACCGTTCGGCCAGGGCGGTGAGCCGCTCGGCCACGCCGGGCAGCAGCGCGCCGTCCAGCCCCAGGGTGCCGTTGAAGTCCAGGGCCAGGGAGCGCAGCTTGAAGGCGCCGAAACCGGGAATGGCGATGTCGATCATGGCGTTCAACTCCTTAGATCATCCGCTTGTCCTGCACGCGCCGGGCCTTGCCACCGGCCACGCCGCCGGTATCCGGATACAGATCCCGTTCCACCTGGCGGGCGTCGGCCAGGCGGATCTGAAAATGCACGCCCAGGGCCGAGGCCATGCGGGCGGAAACCTGGTCCAGCCGGGCTAGGGGGTCCTTCATCTGGTCGCTCAACAACTGTTCCGTGGCCCCGAGGTACAGGGTGGCGTGGTCCAGGTGGGCTTCCCGGGTGAGCTCAATGCGCCAGGGCGGCGCCGCGCCCAGCATGGCCACCAGCTCCTGCTCCACCTGGGAGGGGAAGACGTTGACCCCTTTGACGATGAACATGTCGTCGCTGCGACCGCGGATGCGCTCGATGCGCCGCAGGGTGCGGCCGCAGGGGCAGGGCCCGGGCAGGATGCGCGTGAGATCCCCGGTGCGGAAGCGCAGCATGGGGAAGGCTTCCTTGGTCAGGGTGGTGATGACCAGCTCGCCCAGCTCGCCTTCGGGCAGGGGCTCGCCGGTAAGGGGATCGATGATCTCGATGAGGAAGTGATCCTCGTTGACGTGCATGCCGCGTTGTTGCAGGCATTCGCCCGCCACGCCGGGGCCCATGACTTCGGAAATGCCGTAGTTGTCCGTGGCGGTGAGCTTCAGGCGGTCCTGGATTTCCGTGCGCATGGCCTCGCTCCAGGTTTCCGCGCCAAACAGCCCCCAACGCAGGGAGAGGGCGTTCACATTCACGCCCGAGGCTTCCATGGCATCGGCCAGATGCAGCGCGTAACTGGGGGTGCAGGCCAGGGCGGTGGTGCGGTAATCCTGGATGATCTGGATTTGCCGCGCCGTGTGCCCGCTGGAGGCCGGGATGACCGAAGCGCCCAGGCGCTGGGCGCCGTCGTGCATGCCAAAGCCGCCGGTGAACAGGGAATACCCGAAGGCGATCTGCAGGACGTCGTCCCGGGTGAGGCCGGCCATGGTCATGATGCGGGCCACCAGGTCGGCCCAGCGGGAGAGGTCGTTCTTGGTGTAGCCCACCACCACGGCCTTGCCCGTGGTGCCGGAGGAGGCGTGCAGCCGCACCACCTCGCGCAGGGGCACGGCAAACAGGCCGTAAGGGTAGTTGTCCCGCAGATCGGCCTTGGTGGTGAAAGGCAGGGCGGCCAGCTGGGAGAGGTCCAGGAACGCGTCGGGATCGAAGCGG
>JAIWOE010000114.1 GCA_020217165.1 Desulfovibrio sp.
GCCCGGGCCTGCGGGTGCGCCACCCCAGGTGCAGGCCATGTGTCAGGCCGCAGCCTTGTGCGGTGTGGGTCCCATGGCCGCCGTGGCCGGCGTGGTGGCGGAGCACGTGGCCCGCGCCCTGGCAGCCGCCGGGTGCCGCACGGCTCTGGTGGAAAACGGTGGGGATCTTTTCTTGATGGCCGACTCCTCCCGGGTGGTGGCCGCCCTGCCGGATCCCTCGGGCCAAGCCCGGCTGGGCCTGCTGCTGCACCCGGGGGACCTGCCCTGCTCCCTGTGCAGCTCCTCGGCCACCATCGGCCACTCCCTGTCCTTTGGCAAGGCCGAGCTGGTGGTGGTGCGCAGCCCTGCCGCGGCCATGGCCGATGCCGCCGCCACGGCCCTGTGCAACCGCCTGCGCTCCGGCAAGGACATCCCCGCCGTCCTCCGGCACGCGCAAACGCTGGCCACCCTGCCACCTCCCTTGCGTGTGGAGGGCGTGCTGGCCGTGTGCCAGGGACGGATCGGGGTCTGGGGAAAAATGGAACTGTGCGGATGCTAAAGCGCCGGGGATAAGCCCTGCGACTACAGCATGTTAAACTATATCTAGAGCATGTTTAAAAAATGTGGAGAACCGTCGGGAATCCCATTGCCTTCCGGGCCCGAGACTATCGCCCTCCCACCCGGCAATACGCCTTGGCCATCTCCACGGTGCGGGAAAGCTGACGCCCCACCGGGGTCTGTAGATTCATCTCGCGTTCTATGTTGGTGATGCCCTTGATGACGGTGGAATGTTTGCGATTGAAGCGGTCGCCTATGTCCTGCAGGGAGAGCTCCGTGTATTTTCGCGCTAGAAAATAGGCGGCGTTGCGGGCCTGCACAATCTGGCGCTGCCGACTCTTGGACCGCAGTTCCCCCGGGGAGAGCTCAAAGGCATTGCACACGAATTCAATAATTCGATCCATGGAATATTGCGGCGTCTCGGGCTCGTAATGGCTGAGCACCTCGCAGGCCAATTCCAGGGTGATCTTGTGGTTGAGCAGCCGGGCTTTGAGGATGAGGTTCTGCAGACAGGCTTCCAGTTGGCGAATATCCGTATTGATGCGCTCAGCCAGCAGATCTGTCACCTTGTCGGGCAGGGCCACATGGAAGCTCTTGGCCTTCTGCTCCAGGATGCGCTTGCGGGTCTCGAAGCCAGGCTTCTCGATAACCGCCAGGAATCCCGAACAGATACGCGAAGCCAAGGTGGAATCCACGTCTTTAAGTTCACGCGGCAGGAAGGAAGAGGTGAGAATCACTTTGGCGCCGCGATTGCGCAGGGCATTCATGGTGGCCAGCAATTCGTCCTGCATCTTCTCCTTGCCCTGGAAAAAATGCACATCTTCCAGCAGCAACAGGTCCACCCCCTCACGAAACCGGGCCTTGAAGCGCTCCACTTCGTTGCTGCGCAAAGACTGCACCCAGAGTCGGCCAAACTCTTCGGCCGTCAGGTATTCAACCCGCACCTGCTGGCGATTGGAGTAGGAACACAGGTTGCGCCCCACAGCCTGCAGCAAGTGGGTCTTGCCCAGGCCAGGGGTGGACGACAAAAACACCTGATCGGATTCCAATTGCTTGTCACACAAGGCTCGAGCCGCGGCATAGGCCAGCTGGTTGCTGGGGCCGACGACGAAGTCGTCGAAGGAGAATTGCCAGCAGGGGCGGGAACGAGGCGCATCCGTGGACTGCAGGGGCAGTCCGAGCTGCCGCGGGCCAGTGGCGGGGGAACACGCGGGGACGGCGCCGCGGGGCAACGGTGCCGGACGGGCGATGGCGGATCCGGACGGCGCGGCAGACACGCCGGTCACCGTCCCGGCAATGCCAGCCTGCGCAATGGCGGATGCGGCCACCACCGCAGCATCCCCGGCTTCGCCGACGGGGTCTGCGGTCACAACCACTTCCACCTGTTTGCCCAACACGGCCACCGCTGCCTGCCGGATCTGGTCCAGCAGGCGGTCACGAACCCAGATGGCTACAAACTCATTCGGTGCCTTAAGGCATAGTTTGGAGCCGTTTAGAACGGCCGTCAGTGGAGCGATCCAGACTTGAAACAAGCCAGGATTGACCGTTTTCTGCAGGATTTGACGAATCTGGTCCCAATGCGTGTTCATGGGGTAGAGCTCTACAAGGGAGCACGACTTGGAGCAAGGGTCGAAAAACGAGGGCGGAACGAAGTTGCGGCAAGTGGCTTTCCATAGGCAAATCAAAAAACAACCACCTGAAATATCATGCATAGTCACTAAAACCTTTGGCCACCGTCACCTGGCTGAAGCCTCGCGGAGCAAGGGTTTCCACATCACCCGCCGCAAAAAATCCACATATGTGGACAAATTTTTTCCACAGGCAAATTACTTCAGATGATGATTTTCTGATGGTGATGCATTTTTTCGCCACCAAATGGGGGTTGATACCGGGTGACGCTTGAGCAAAACCGGAACAAGCTCCGGAGGGCAGCGCCTCGCATTTACTGGTTTCCCAGGCAAAATCGAAGATTCTCCCCCAGGGCAGGGGCGTGTTTTCACCGTGCGCAACCTGTGCGCTTCGGGGGGATTTCAGGATGCCGGGCGCAGGGGATAGCGCCCGCAGGTAAAGCGCTCGCCTTCGGGGCAGAAGCCCAGATGCTCGCAGCGGGCTCCGGCCGTGGCAAAGAGCTCTGGCAGGGCCTCCCGGCACAGGCCCAGCATTTCATTGGCCAGGCCACGCACTTCCCACTGGGCGCGGCTGCAGCAGCGCAGGGCAAAAAAGTGCAACAATGCCCGGCAATTCATGGTGGTGACGATCTTGGACTCCGCAGCCTGCGGCAGCACGAAGCGTGCATCTTCCTTGGCCTTGGCTCCGCGGCCGGCCTCCTCCAGCAGGGCTTTGAGCTCCTGGTAGGCGCCGGCGATTTCGGTCATGCAGGCCTCGAAGCGCGCCAGGGCCACCGGATTTCTGGCGATGGCCGGTGGCACGATGTAGTGGAAGTCCGTCTCGTCCACGTAGCGCTGGCTTTGCTGGGAATAGGAGGCGATACGGTGGCGCACCAGCTGGTGGGTGCAGGCCCTGGAGATCCCCTCGATGGCAAAGGTGAAGCTCACGTGCTCCACGGGGCTGTCGTGCCCGGATTCCAGCACCTGCCGGACAAAATCGGCCTGTTTGTCCCGGCCGATGTCTCCGGCCAGCAGCCTGGGCCACATGTCGCCAACGAACCCGGCGTGATAGCATTGGCGGAAGGCAGCGTAAATCAAGGACAACGCATCCGGGGTGACGGCCAAAAGCCGTACCCGGCGTTGGGCGCAGGGCATGTCAGGCTCCCATCAACAGGCCAAGGTGCTTGTACGCCCGCGCGGTGGCCACGCGGCCGCGCGGGGTGCGCTTCAAGAAGCCGCGCTGAATGAGGAAAGGCTCGTAAATATCTTCGATGGTTCGCACTTCCTCCCCCACGGCCACGGCCAGGGTTTTGACGCCGGCCGGTCCCCCGCCATAGTGGTGGATGAGTACTTCCAGCAGCTTGCGATCCATCTGGTCCAGGCCGTGTTCGTCTACGTCCATGCGTTCCAGGGCCTGACTGGCGATGTCCCTGGAGATGACTTCCCGGCCCTGCACGGCGGCAAAATCCCGCACGCGCCGGAGCAGGCGGTTGGCGATGCGCGGGGTGCCGCGGGAGCGTCGGCCAATTTCCAGGGCGCCCTCCTCGTCCACCCTGGTTTGCAGGATTCTGGACGCCCGGTGGACGATGCGGGCCAGCTCCTCGGGGCTGTAGAACTCCAGGCGCAGCAGGGCGCCAAAGCGGTCCCTGAGGGGCGAGGTGAGCAGCCCCAGGCGCGTGGTGGCCCCCACCAGGGTGAAGGGCTCCAGGTCGATCTTCACCGTGCGGGCGGCGGGCCCCTGGCCGATGATGAGATCCAGGCTGTAATCCTCCATGGCCGGGTAAAGAATTTCCTCCACGGCCGCGGGCATGCGGTGGATCTCGTCCACAAAAAGGATATCGTTGCGGGCCAGATTGGTCAGGATGGCGGCCAGGTCGCCCCCACGCTCCAGCACTGGGCCGGAGGTACACACCAGGTTCACCCCCAGTTCCGAGGCCATGATGCGCGCCAGGGTGGTCTTGCCCAGGCCGGGGTTGCCATAGAACAAGGTGTGGTCCATGGCCTGGCCGCGCTCGCGGGCGGCCTGCAGGTACACGGCCAGGTTGGCCCTGAGCTCCTCCTGGCCAATGAAATCCTCAAGCCGTTGCGGGCGGATGTGATCGTCTGGGCAGGCGAGTTCCATGGGCTACTTCTTCATGAGCCGCTTGAGCACGGCGCGCAGGGCGGCGGAGACGTCTAGATCCGGCTCGTCCTTGAGCACGGCGTCCAGGTGCGGGCGGATCTCCTCCTCCCCGTATCCCAGGTTGGTCAGGCCCGTCAACGCGTCCCTGTATACCATTGATTTTCCGGCAAGAACCGGCGACGCTCCAAGGGATTTTCCCTTGCGCCCCACCGGCGCCTTGAGCTTGTACGAGAGCTCAAAAAAGATGTGTTCCGCGCTTTTCTTGCCGATGCCCGAGACCACCGTCAGCGCCCCGGCATCCTGCTCCAGCACCAGGCGATGCAGGTCTTCCGGGGTGAAGACCGAGAGGATGTTCACGGCCGTCTTGGGCCCCAGCCGGGCAATGGAGATGAGCAGGGCAAAGCAGTCCCGGGTTTCCCGGTCCAGAAACCCGAACAACTCGATGGCGTCTTCCCGCACGATGGTCTGCACGTGCAGGGTGGCGTCCTGGCCGTGTTTGAGACTGGCCAGCACCGGCGTGGGGCAGTTCAGCTCGTAACCCACGCCGCCGGGGGTGAGGAGCACGCAGGATTCATCGTCGCAGCCAGCAACGGTGCCGCGCAGGTAGGCAATCATGGCGTCATGGCCCTCCCCGTCCGCCCCCCGCCGTGGCCGCCAAGCGGGCAAAGCGGCGGTGGTTCAGGTGACACACGGCCACGGCCATGGCGTCCGTGGCGTCCGTGGCATAGGGGGTGGTGTCCGGCAGGCCCAGGATGCGCCGGACCATGAAGGCCACCTGTTCCTTTTCCGCCCGGCCGGTACCCACCAGGGTCTTTTTGACCACCGACGGCTCATAGCTGGCCAGGGGCACGGCGTGCATGCCGCAGGCAGCCAGGATGGCGCCCCGGGCCTGCCCCAGCACCAGGGCCGAGGCCGCATTCTTGGCGGTAAAAATCTCTTCCATGGCCGCTTCGTCCGGGGTGTACTGGTCGATGAGGTCGGCGATCCCGCGGTACAACCGGGCCATGCGCTGGGCCATGGGCAGGGCCGGATCTGGTCGCAGGGTGCCAGCCTGCACCAGGCTGACCGTGCCCGAGCGTTC
Organism: Desulfovibrio sp.; assembly: GCA_020217165.1. Taxonomy (GTDB): domain Bacteria; phylum Desulfobacterota; class Desulfovibrionia; order Desulfovibrionales; family Desulfovibrionaceae; genus Megalodesulfovibrio. Next base: position 5,348 of record JAIWOE010000114.1, read on the forward strand.
CTCCACCAGGGCGTACCCGGCCACGCGGCTGCCGGGATCGATCCCCAGGACCCGAACACCCGCCTCGCCCGTCGGCTCCGGCTTCTTCACCGTCATGCCGCTTCCTCGGTGGTAGCCGGCGGCCCTTCCGTTCCCAGGCAGGACACAAGGCCCAGGGGCCAGGGACAATGGCCGCAGGGCACCCCGCCCCCCAGGCAATCACAGGCGTCGCCGTAGGCAGCCTGGATCAGCTCGCTGCAGGGGGAGGCAGCGCAGTCATAGCACCGCGGGGAGGCGTTGGCCAGGGCATCGGCCCGGAAGGTGCGCGCTGGGGCGCTGTTCCAGAGAGTCTGCATGGAGTCCTGGTGTTCCTGGCCAAGCCGCCCCAGAAAGGTGGCGGCAATGCGCTTGGCCCTGCCCTGCTCCGCCGTCACATGCGTATGCCAGAGAAAATGACAGGGAGCGACATTGCCATGGGCATCCAGGCAGGCGATGTGCCGGGCCAGAAAGGGGCATTGGCGCTCGTCCGCCGCCGCCAGGGAAGGCAGATGCAACCGCAGGCCATGCCGCCGGGCCCGTTCCCGGGTCCGTGCGAACAGGGCTGGCAATTCCTGCATGGCTTCGTCCGCTGCCCACTGGGTCAGGGATTTGAGATTGAAGGGCACACCGCGGCGGCGGGCCTCCTCCCGCAGGGCGGTCTCCACGGCCTGCAGCCGGCGGTCCTCCTCGGACAAGGTCAGCCGGAATTTCAGCTGCAGCCTGGGGGCCTCAAGGATATTGAGGCCCTGGGCGCGGGCCTCGGCCTCGGCCTGCCGGAAGAGGGTCACGGCAGCAGCGGCATTGGGATTGGAGAGGGACTCCCCGGCCCACAGCGCCGCAGGTGGCAGCAGATGACTCACCAGCACAAAGTCCGCGCCCCGGCCTCCGGCCCAGTCCACCAGGGCAGGCAGGGCCCGGCGGTTGCTGCGCATGAGCACGCATTCCACCCCCAGTTCCATGGGGCGGCCAGCCCGCGCCCCAGCCTCCCGAAACCAGGCGCACGCCTGTTCGATGGCCGGCAGAAAGGAACCGCCATGCAGGGGCTGGCCCGGGGTGGTATCCAGGGCATCCACGGAAAAACAGACCTGATCCAGTCCGGCGGTTGCCAGGCGGACGGCGAGGTCCGGCGTGGCCAACAGGCCGTTGGTCTGCAGGCCAATGCGAGCTGTGGCTGGCAGACGGGCGCGCAGCCAGGCCACGATGTCCACCAACTGCGGATGCAGCAGGGGTTCGCCCAGGCCGGCCATGCTCACCCGCTCCACGCCGGGCAACACGTCCTCCAGGGCGGCCAGGGTTTCGAAGGAAAGATCGCCATCGGTCATGACACAGCCCGGCGTCTGACGCGGGCACATGCCGCAGGCGAGGTTGCAACGGGAGGTGGGCTCGATGAGCAACACCCGGGGGGTCTCGAGGGAAACAGTCATGGGCGCTCCGGCGGACACGAGGGGAAGCAGCCGCACCCGGTGTCGCGTCGCCATACGAAGCGGCCCAGGGAAAGAAGATCCCCCGGGCCTGATGCATCATTAAAATGGCACGTCGTCCATGCCGCTGGCCTCGGACGGGAAGGCCGGGCCGAGGTCTTCGTCCTGGCGTTGCTGGGCTGCCGGTTGGGGCCGGCGGGGTTGTTGTCCGCCCGGCCCGCCCTGTTGGGGGCGAGGCAGCTGGGGCCTACCGCCCTGCTGATAGCCGCCCTGCTGATAGCCACTCCCCTGTTGCCGGCCACCGCCGCGCTGGCCGGGAGGCGGCGGGAACTCGCTATCATCGCCGTAGCCGCCATGCCCACTGGGGGTCTCGGGGCCGTCATATTGTTCGCGCGCGCCCTTGGGATCCAAAAACTGCACGCGTTCAGCCACCACTTCCGTGGCCTTGCGGGTGTTCCCCTGCTGATCCTGCCACTTGCGGGTTTGCAGGCGGCCCTCCACATAGACCAGGGAGCCCTTGCGCAGGTAGTTGGCGCAGTTTTCGCCAGACCGGTCCCAGACCACGATGTCGTGCCATTCGGCGCGATCCACGCGGTTGCCATCCCGGTCGGTATATGACTCGTCCGTGGCGATGGAAAAATTGGCCACGGGCTTGCCGCTGTTGGTGTAGCGCAGTTCCGGATCACGGCCCAGGCGGCCGATGAGCATGACCTTATTGAGGGTGGGCGCCATGGGATTCTCCTTGTAAAATAACGAACAACGGACAGCACATTAATCGATCAGGGGCGGCGCCAAGGCTTCCAGCTCGGCCAAGACATCCTCCAATTGATCCGAGAGTGCATTGGCCTCCCCCGGCTTCCAGTCGGCCAGGGCGTTTTCCAGGCTGCGCTTGCGGCTCTTGGCCACGGCCAGCTTCGGTTCCAGGGTTGCCTTCATGTCCTTCGGATGGTTTCCAAAGAGCAGGGCATCGCCAAGGGCATCCACCAGTTCCAGTACGCCCTTCTTGGGCTGGGGGCCGGCGGCGGGCACCTCCCCCCAGGCCAGATGATGCAGCTTCGGCCAGACTTTTTCAATGTCTTCAGGACGATAGGTATACGCGCTGACGATGACCTGCAGGTGCTTCCCCATCAGCCCTGCTCCTGCCACTCGGTCTGCACCCGGACCACCACATCCTCAATGAGGGGAAGTTGCTCCGGCGGACACACGCCCACCAGGGGGTCACCGGCGTCCACGTTCTGGTTGTGCTGGAAATAGACCGCATAGATGACGCCTTCCGGCCCCTGGTAGCTCACCGGGGCCTCGCGCTTCATGCGGGACATGATGAACAGCTCCAGCCCCTCATACACGGTGACGGAGCGCGGCCCCGAGGCCTTGATCTTCAGGTCCACTTCCGGGGTAAAGTAGTACTTGGCCCGGTCCGGCGCCCGGAACAGGTGCAGGGCTTGCTTGAGGATGATCTGCTGCACTTCATCCTTGGAAAGATAGTGCCGGATGCGGGCGATGGGCGTGCCAGCCTCCACAAAGGTGCCGGCCAGGTCCGTGGCCAGCCAGGCCAGATCCCCGGCCTGTGAGGCCATGATGGGCTTGGCGTTGCGTTCCCGCTCCAGGGTGGCCAGGATAGTGCCGGGCACTTCCTTCCAGGTGCCGCGGGGGCCGTACACCTTGGCGCCGGGGGAGATGTCCGGGAAGCTGACCACCCCGGTGTGGGGGGCCAGAATATCCATTTCCTCAAAGGGAGAGGCTTTGATCTCTTCCAGGAGGGCGGTGACGTCGAGCATGGTCCTTTCCTCCTAGCGATAGTACACGTTGCGGCCGCCCATGGTGAGCAGGGCCTGGATGCAGTTGGCGCGCAGTTCCCGGCGGTCCCAGATGCCTTGGATGTGCCCGCGGGAGAGAGCGCGGTAGGCGCGGTGGTAATCTGGCGGAATATCCATCCCGGTGGTTTCCTTGATGACCCCCGGCCCGGCGAAGCCGATGTTGGCCGAGCGCACGCTGAACTGGTAGGGCGAGCAGCCCAGGAAGCTGGCCACGGGGCCGGCATAGGAATTGGTGTCGTAGATGACCATGTAGAGCCCGCCGGCATCGATGTACCGCCGCACGGCCATGGTGCAACGCGGCATCTGGATGACGCCGTTGGTGCCTTCCTGGATGCGGATGCCGGCCGTGCCGTGCACGTAGGCGATGAAGGGGAAGCGCTTCTTCAGGGCCCGTTCGGCAGCCTGGAAGAACTTTTCGCCTTCGGCCGCGCCCACGGAACCACCGCGGAAGGTGCCCGTGAGCATGGCCACCACCACGCGGGTATTGTCGATGCGCGCTTCAAAGGTGCGGCAGGCGCTCTTCATGCCCGTGCGCTGTTTGGCTTCGTCCAGCTTCTTGTCCAGACCGGGATAGCCCAGGGGGTTGCCAGCCTCGATTTCCGCATTGAATTCGTAGATGGACCCGGCATCGCAAATGTTGTTGACGAACCACTGGGGTTCCATGGGGAAATGATGCCCGCAGTAGCTGCAGACACCGGCATGGTCGCCAAAGAGGTCCGGGGCCCAAAGGTCCAGACAGCCGTGGGTGGTGGCATTGGGGCAGGTGATGGCCTTGTCTTCCTTGGCTCTGGGGCTCACCCACCGCCAGCCGCTGCCGGCGGCCGGGTCTTCCCAGTAGGACAGTTCGGTCAGTTCCTTGGCCTTGCCGTGGTTCAGGGCCGGCTTGGAGTTGAACATGCCTCGCAGGGCGCGCCAGGGCGACAGGAGCTTGCCCACCACGTACTGCACTTCCGCGGCCACTTCTTCCAGGGTGTGGACCACCACTTTTTGATGCTTGCGCAGGAAGTCGTATTTGAAAAAGGAATAGACGCTCCAGCCCACGTCATGCACGCTGGCCATGAATTTTTCCTTGGCTGGCCGCGAATCCCGGGAGGCCCAACGGCTCATACGGGCATGGCGGGCGTAGCGCCGGGCCACCAGGTCTTCCTTGGCGGCGGCGTTGAGGCCCCAGCGGACATAGAAGTTCTCGGTGGTGTAGGCGCCCTGCCTGCGGCGGCGTTCCATGCGGCGCACGCCCATGGCCCGGAAGAACTTGATCCCCTTGAATTTGAGGAACACCTCGTCGGTGGCGGCCACCACTTCCTGGCGCAGCAATTTGAAGAAGTCGTAATGCTCGGGCCGTGCGCCCAAGGGCGGTTCCTGGATGATGCGATCAATGTAGCCAAAGCGCAGGTTGTCTTCGGCGGTGATTTTCAGGTTCTTGGCGCAGGATTCGATGAGTTCCGGCGTGGCTCGCTGGCCTTGACGCAGCCGGCCTTCGATGGCCGCGCCGCCTTCGGGGGAGATGACCGAGTAATAGCCGTGGGAGAGCATGAGCCGCATGTCTGCCAGGGCAATGGCCTCGGCCCCGCCGGAGCCGCCTTCGGAAAACACGGCCACCACCGGCACCTTGAGGGCCGCCATCTCGTACAGATTCTTGGCGATCTGCTGGGCTGCGCCGGGATAGTCTTCCACGGGATAGGCGCCGGGAGTGAACACGTAGGTGTGGATGGGGATGTTCTCCGTCTCGGCCACCTTCATGTAATGCAAGGCCTTGGCGTTGCCCCAGGGCTTGACCGAGCCGCCGTTGCGGAACTCCTGCCCGTGGCCCTTTTCCTGCCCGATGACCATGACCGGCTGGTGCACGGCCTTGCCGCGGGAGCGGCGGGTGATGTAGGCCCGGGCGATGACGATGGAGGGATCGATGGAGTATTCGTCCTGCCCGCCAATTTCCGTATAGTTGTCGTAGACGTTTTCCAGGATGTCCTTGAGACAGATGCGCTGGGGGTGCCGCACGATGCGCACCCGGTCCATGGGCGTGAGCTCCTGTTCGAGCTGCTTTTCGGCAAAGTCAAAGAGCTCTTCCAGGGTTTCCAGGGCCTTGACTTTGCGCTCCTGGGCCCAGTTTTTTTCCAGGGACTGGATTTCCGCCAGTTCGGAAGCCAGGAGGCGGGAGTGATCGTTTTCGCGGTGACCGAGGATGTCCTGAATGTAGCGCAGGCGCTCGGCCAGAATCTGCAGTTTCTTGTCGGTATCCATGCGAGGCTCTGTGTGGCGTGGCTGGTGCGTAATGGGTACGGGGCCGAAAATCGGCGGAGCGGCGGCTAGAATTCCAGGATGGTGTCTGTCCTGGCATGCAGGAACGCCAGGTTGGACTGCATGGAGCCGCCGGCGTTATCCCGGCCTTCCAGCACCGTGTGTTGGAGGAATTCCTTGCCCCGGGCCTTGACCTCGGCCAGGTCCTTGCCCCAGATGATGGCCAGGGCGAGGTTGGGGTCGTACTCCGTGGGGATGTCGTACGGGGTCTCGGGATCGTACCAGGTGGGCACCTGCGTGTGCAGGTGCACCCAATCCCGCGTGGGGGTCTCGAAGCGGGTGATGCGGCCCACCCAGGGCGTGAACTTGTTCTCCGGGCATTCCGCGATGATGCGGTACTCGATGCCCACACCCTCAAAGATGATGTCGTCCTGGGTGTAGCCCATGGGCTCGCCCAGACCCATGCGGATCTGCTCGGCGATGATGTTCACGTCCGCCATGGAGCCGTCCTTCTTGCGAATGCGGCTGATGGTGGCGGAGACGCCGTTTTCCACCTGAATACGGGTGTTTACTTCCATGAGGAAGGGGTTGCCAGCGGGGGTGACAATCCACTCCCAGGTGCCCACGTTGTCGTATTTCACTTCCCGGGCCATGGTCAGGGAATGCTGGGTGATCTCGTCCAGCACCTTGGCGGCGTCGAAGTTGTACGTGATGGTGGAGGGATCGAACCCCGGGGCCACCTCGATGCGCTTTTGCCGCCCCGTGGACTGCACGGTGCAGTTGCGCGTGCCAAAGTGGGCCACGTGGCCGTGGCGGTCGGCCGCCACCTGCACTTCCAGGTGGTTGAAGGTGTGCACCCGCTGCTCGATGAGCACGCCTTCATCCCCGAACTGACGTTTGGCATAGTTGCGAATGCGGCGGTACACGGTGCGGAAGAGGTCGATATCATGGACTTCTTCAATGCCCATGCCCCCGCCCCCTGCCGAGGCCTTCACCAGCACCATGGGCCGCTCGATGCCCTGCTCTGCCTGGAAGGCGAACAGGCTCTCGGCAATCTCCTCGGCTTCCAGTTCGTCGTAGATGGGCTTGTCGGATCCCGGCACCGTGGGTACGCCCAGGGCGCGGGCCAGACGTTTGGTGTTGATCTTGTCCCCCAGCTCGCGGATCACCCGCCAGGACGGCCCGATGAACGCCAGCTTGCGGGTGCGTTCCGTCACCCGGCGGGCGAAACGGAAGTCCTCGGCAAAAAATCCGTAGCCCGGGTGTACGGCGGTGGCGCCGGTGGCGTCGGCCACGGCCATGAGCTCGTTGGCGTCGGTGTACGAGCTGATGCGGCACACGGCGTTGTCCCCGCCCAGCTTGCGGGCCAGGGCCACGTGCCCGCAGTGGACGTCCACCGGGGTATAGACGCAAACAAAGTCCACCCCGAGCTTTTTGCAGGATTCAATGATCCTGACGGCGATTTCCCCACGATTGGCCACAAGGACCTTGTGCGTATCCACCTATTCTTGCTCCACTCTGCCGCAGCCCGGGGCCGGGGGGTG
>JAIWOE010000115.1 GCA_020217165.1 Desulfovibrio sp.
CGGATGGTGGTTTCCAGCCGCGCCCAGTCGCCCGCGGCCCAGCTGCGGTCGTGGCAGGCAGTACAGGTTTTGAGCATGACCTCGCGGCGGGTGGACTGCTCCTCGGCAGAAATAAGAAACTCCGTCGCTGGCGTGCCATCAAGGGCTGTGGGCAGGGCCAGGCCATCCTTGTTACGGATTTTGAATGTTTGCGGAGAGATGGGGTGGGCGTGGGCGTATGGCAGGCCAAAGATCCTCCAGGGCAGGCGATCGTTCATGCGGTGGGTGCGCTGATTGATCACCTCGCCATCCGGGGTGGTCACCAGGCTCACGTGGCAGGTGGCGCAGGTGGGCGCCAAAAAGTGTTCGCCGGCCTTCCAGGGGGTGCTTTCAAAGTCCCAGCTCGCCCCCTGCGTGTAATAGACAGCGCCGTGTTTGCTGGCGGCGTACACCTGCCAGGCAGGCACATCCGGGCCGTGGTGGCATTGCTTACAGGCATCTGCCTTGCGGGCCTCCTTCATGGAAAAATGGTGCCGGGTGTGGCAGGCCGCACAGCTGCCCAGGGAGCCGTCCAGGTTCACGCGGCCCACGCCCTGATTGGGCCAGCCGGCGATGACCGGGAACTCCAGGTCGCCAAAGTCCGTTTCCCGAGCCTCGGTGCCGACGACTTCCAGCTTGGTGCCATGGCAGGACAAACAGGCCTCCTCCCGCGTCAGCTGATCCTGGGGCACGCTCACCAGGCGGCCCTGCTCCAGGACCTGCACGCCGTTCCACGCCTGTTCCATCTTGTTGTACAGCGGATTATCCACCAGATTGGCGTAGGCATGGGCCATGAGATTCTGCTGGAACTCTGCATGTTCGGTGGAATGGCACACGGCGCAGTCCGCCGGGCTGACCACCACATGCACCGCATGGCCCAGGTGGTCAAAGGTGTCCGCATGGGCCTCGGCACGCATGGTATGGCATTCCGCGCAGCCCACGGCCACGGTGCGCAGGGCATCCGGCACTTCCTGACTGGAGACCTTGCGCCCCAGCCCTTCCACGGCCTGGGCCTGGGCCACGGTGGTGGCGGCGTGCCTGCTGGCTCGCCAGCCGGCCACGATGCCAGGATGCAGCGTCTCGTGGCAGTTGAGGCACTCGGAGGTCGCATCGCTGACGGGAGGAGCGGGAGGCAGCGATGCGCCGCCTGAGGCAGGTTGCTTGGAAGCGGCGGTGGCGGCCTGCTGGGACATCACCCCGCCGCAGAACAAGACCAGCACGAGGAGACCTCCAAAAAATGCAGCTCGTCGCATGCGTACCTCCAAAAAATGATGCCAAGTCGTCAGTCAAAATAGACTGGGTGGTTGGGACACTCCAGATGCTTCTGCACCTGATTCAAGTGCAGTAGATTCGTGCGATGCTCCGAAAGAGGTGGCAAAGCATCAAAGGCAAAAAACCCCACCTCCGAGGTTTCTGCGCTGGTCCGGGGAACGCCGCCGGTCAGCTGGCACAAAAAGACAATCTTGTAGGCGTGAAAGAACTCCAGGGGCCTCCCGCCGCGGTTGGCATCGAACACGCCCACCACCCGCAACGGTTTGGCATCGTAGCCGCTTTCCTCAAAAATTTCACGGCGGATCATGGCTGATGGCAGTTGGCCCACATCCGCCCAGCCCCCGGGCATGGCCCAGCGGCCGTCCTGGGTTTCCCGCACCAGCAGAATGCGCCCCTCGTGCACCACGGCACCACGCACATCCACCTTGACCGTGGCATAGCCGGGCTGGATGCGGAATCCCTCCAGCACCTGCGGGGCGGGCAAGGTCGTGGCCAGGGCAGTTATTTCTGCTGCAATCTCCATGAATCGTGCGTATTTTTCCGTATCGTAGGTACTGCGGCTGTAGGCAAGGCCTGTTTGACTCATGGCCTGCATTTCCCTGGCCCAGGAGAGCCATTTTTTGTTTTTTTTCCCTGACATATCAAACCTGCAACTTCTTCTTGTGAAAAAATGCACAATAATTGGTCCGCACGGGCCTTATTTCTACTTGTGCCAGAGATGACACCAGGGATCAACCATTTCAGTCCGGACTGCACCCAGGGCCTCGTGCGGGATACCCTGGCGACATCAAATCCTTTTGCTGGAAATTGCCCAGCAAGGGCGGCATGTTGAAAAAAGACTGCAGTGTTACTGCAGTTCGTCAAGGAAAACCCTGCAGTATTTCATGCATGGTTGCGCAAAGCCAATTCCACGGGATGCGGCTGCAGCCACCATTGTCCCTGGAGGTAGGGTTGTCGATATTTCCGGATATGGTGATTGAGCAGCGTCACCGGTACGATGAGGGGCACGAGACCTGCGGCATAGCGATCCACCACCTCCAGAAGCTCCTGTTTTTCATCGGCGTCCAGGTGTTTCTTGAAGTACCCCATGACGTGCAACAGGACGTTGCGTTGCTTTTTCACCGTGGCGCGCTGGGCTGCTGCAGACATCATCAGGGGGAAATATGCCGCCATGGCCTCTTCCACGCCCAGGTTGCCAAGGGAGGCAACAATCTTGCCCAAGCTGCGGAGCATTTCCTGGCTGTGGGACATGAACAAGAGTTTGTGGCGGGTGTGGAACTCCATCAGAGATGCTTTGGTGCGTTGGCGTTGCACGGTATCCTGCCAGCGTTTGTAGAGGAACAGCCGCTCGATGAAATTCTCCCGCAAATGCACGTCGTTCAGGCGTCCCTCCTCTTCCACGGGGAGGTGTGGAAAGCGTTCCATGACGGCCCGGGCGAACAGGCCCACGCCCTTGGTCGCGGCATGCCCGTTCTCGTCATATACTTTCACCCGGGCCATGCCGGAGCTGGGAGACTTGCTCTTGAACACAAAACCGCACAGCGGTTCCCCGGCCAGGGCCTCCACCCGCCGGGCTGCCCAGGCCAGCATGCGTTCCGTGTGGTCGATGCCCGTCTTTTGCGTGACCAGACGCGGCGCGGCGGGATCCCCCACCAGGCGCATGGCTTCCCGCGGCACGCCGAGTCCACATTCCACCTCCGGACATACGGGCACAAAGCGGACGAATCGACCAAGTATATCCGTCAGGTATCGATCATGCTTATGCCCGCCGTCGTAGCGGACGGGCTCCCCCAGCAGGCAGGTGCTCACCCCCACCAGCAAGGGGGTATCGCTCTGGTGCGTTGCGCTTGAGCCAGGCACGGTGACGGGAAAGGTGATGGGCATGGCGCCTCCAGTGGCAGCAGAGAATCTGCCATCCTGTTGCGCCATTTGCCGACATTTTGCAAGGAATTCCGCCGAGGCCAACAGGAATCACGAGGGCTCTGCGGTGGACTGCTGCATATGGATGGCCAGGGTGGCGCCCAGGGCCTCCACCCGGCGCAGGATTTCCGGGGAAAGCTCCAGCACGGGCAGGGGGCCGCCGTCTTCCAGCATCACCCCCAGGCGCATGGTGCATTGCAAGCCGTGAAGTTGTATGAGAAAATGCAAGGATTGGGCATGGGGAGAGACGAGAGAAAACAGGTCGAAGAGCACATCCTCGCAACGCCCGCTGCGGCGTGCTGCGGTGGAGACGATCCACTGGTCCTGCTCGTGCTGCGAAAAGGTGCCCTTGACGAAATCCCCGCGCCGACGCACGCCTGTGGGGCTCATGCCGGAGCGCTTGGTGAATTCCTGGAGATCAAAGCGTCCGGTCACCACCAGTTGGGCGGTGCAGGCTGGGGTCATTCGTCTTCTCTCCAAAACCTGTCCTCCTGCGGCTCCGGTTCCTGCAGCAGGGTGGTCCAGGTGTGGTCGGTGGCAAGCAGGGTTTCCGTATCCTCGGGGGCCAGGGGGCGGGCAAAGAGAAAGCCCTGCCCATACTCACAGCCCAGGGTGCGCAAGGTTGCAAGCTGCTCCCGGGTTTCGATGCCCTCGGCGATGAGTTGCTTTTCCATGTCCCGGGCCAGGGAAATGATGGTCTTGACGATTTTCCGGTTCTCGTCGCTCTGGTGCATCAGTTTGATGAAGGACTGATCTATCTTCAGATAGTCGAAGGGGAACCGATGCAGGTAGGAGAGGGAGGAATAGCCGGTGCCAAAATCGTCAATGGAAAGACAAATCTGCATGTCTTTCAGGGCATGGAGCAGGTTCAGGGAGGTTTCCGCATTCTCCATGATGCCGGACTCGGTGATCTCCAGCTTGAGCAGGTGCGGGGGGAACTCGGACCAGGCGAGGATTTGCTGAATGTCATCCAGCAGGGTGGGTGAATTGAACTGTCGCACGGACAGGTTGACGGAGAGCATAAGGTTGCGGAAGGCGGGATAGGCGGCGCGCCAATCCGCCATGGCGCGACAGGATTCGTAGAGCACGGAGGTGCCGATGTGGATGATCATGCCGGTTTCCTCGGCCAGGGGAATGAAGTCTCCGGGGGAAACCATGCCGCGTACGGGATGAAACCAGCGCACCAGCGCCTCGAAGCCCTGCAGGGTCAGGGTGCGCAGGTTGACAATGGGCTGGTAGTATACGTGGAACTCGTCACGATCCAGGGTTCGCTTGAGATCCATTTCAATTTCCAGTCGCTTCCTGGCGCTTTTGTGCATGTTCTTGTCGAAGATCACGCAGGAGCCCTTGCCCATGCCCTTGGCGCGGAACATGGCGGTATCCGCGTTGCGCACCAGCTCTTCGGGGGTGGCGCCACTGCCATTGTCCACGACGATGCCGATGGTGGCCGTGGTGAACAGCTCATACGAGCGGATGGTAAAGGGCTTGCCCAGGGCCACCAGAATGCGCTCGGCGGCGTGCATGGCGCCGGCCTCGTCGTCCACGGTATCCAGCAGGATGGCGAATTCATCGCCGGAGAGCCGGGCCAGGGTGTCGCAGGACCGCAACACGTTCAGGATGCGCTGGGAGACGGCGCGCAGCAAAGCGTCGCCCACGTCATGGCCCAGGGAATCGTTAATGAGCTTGAAGCGGTCCAGATCCACGTACAGCACCGCAAAGTTCCGGCTGCCGGCCCTGGCGGCGCGCTTGCCCGCCTGGGCCAGGAGCACCATGAACAGGGCGCGGTTGGGCAGGCCGGTAAGGGGGTCATGCAGCCGTTCTTCCTGAGTGCCATCGGGGCCGCTCTGGCAGGCCGTGACGTCCGAAATACTGACCTGTACCGTATTGAGCGCCAGCAACGGGTTGTAACTCCACGAATAAATCCTCCCACCCACCTTATGTAGCAGGCCGCTTTTGCGTTGCCCGGTCTGCAGGCATTCCGCCATCAGCGCCTTGTGCCCGGCGGGGAGAAAGGCCTCCATGGTCAAGGCCATGGACTCCAGGAAGCGTTCCAGGGTGAGGTCGTTACTCGTGAGGGAGCCGTCCTCCCTGGCCATCAGCACCAGGGGCTTCTGCGCCAGCTCCTGATGGGCAAGCAGGCCTGGACCTGGGGATATTTCCAGTAAATTCTGCGAAGAAAGCGCCTGTGCGGGCTGGAGCAGCATGCTGGCCCCCAGCAGCTCATTATCCATTCCGAACACCGGGGAGATGCTGGCCTGCACAGCATGGGATCCGCCCTCCAGTGTGTCCAGGTGCAGTTCGGCATACTCGAACCATGCATTGGTGGAAAAACACTGCTGCAGCAAGGTAAGTGCATGCTCGCAATTGCCCAGCAGCGTGGAGATGTGCTGATCCAGGAAGGATTCCGGTTCCTGGCTGCCGTGTTGCAGGGTCACTGCGGCGTGATTGACATAGAGCAGGTGATACTTGCAATCAACCACCAGAAAAGGAACCAGCATGCTCTCAAGAATACCCTGACTGAAGGCAAGCTGATGCACCAGACTTTTTTTGGGAAGCTGCATCAGCCTGGATTCGTAGGTGAGCGCGGAAGGGCCGGACATGGTGGCTCCTGCTGGAGGGTTGGCACTTGCGGCTACAGTATAGATGCACCACATGTGGAAATCAACATCGAACCCGCACAGCCGCTTCCAACCCCTGAAGATGGTACAATAAAAATCGGACTCTCGGTACGGAGGCGGCATGGAGTGGCATTGAAAAGCCGGAGTTCAAGCTAGCAGTGTTTCGAACAGCAAGCCTGCCTGCACGCCACGCCGCCAGACCAGCTGGGCATACCTCCCTTGCAGGGTGCCGCCAAACAGTTCCGCGGGGACCTGTTCCAGCAGGAGCATCTCCCCTTCTTCCGGCCCTGCAGCCTGCGCCTCCCACTGGATCCTGGCCCCGGCGATGGAGACGTCCAACAGCCGGGCTGGGATGCGCTGGCCGGTATCACGCAGCAATACGATTGCGGCGGCAGGCCCAGCCGGCACGGGGAAGCGCAGGAAGCTCCGGCGGTCCGGACACGCGCCCGGCATTGCGTCGAGCGTGGGGACAAGGACAGATTTCTTTGGCATCGCGACGGCTCCGGACATGGATTCCCTCCCGGGTTCAATGGTCCAATGCCGTCGCTATACTCCTGGCATCAAGACGATTCCGTGGCCGCAGCTTGCCGATTCGGCGAACGACGGCGCAGTCTCCATGCTCCTACACTTTCCTGCACGGAAATCAAGACCGGCACCAGCACCAGGGTCAGGAAGGTGGCCACCAACAAGCCGAACAGCACGGCCACGGCCATGGGACCCCACCACTGGGTGGACTCTCCGCCAATATCCCAGCGAAGATTCAGGAAATCGTAGCTCACCCCCGTGGCCATGGGCAGCAGGCCCAGCATGGTGGTCACCGCCGTGAGCAGCACCGGCCGAAAACGGGTCATGCCCGTGCGCAACAGGGCATCGCGTACGGCAAGCCCCTGTCCGCGCTGGACGTTGTAATAATCGATAAGTACAATGGCGTTGTTCACCACCACCCCGGCCAGGCTCACCACGCCCACGCCTGTCATGATTACGCCAAAGGCCATGTTTGTTACCAGCAGGCCCAGGAAGACCCCGATGAGGGACATGGCCACGGAGGTGAGGATGATGAACGGTGCGCCCAGGGAGTTGAACTGGCACAGCAGCACCAGCAGAATTAGCAATATGGCTCCGGCAAAGGCCTTGCCCAGGAAGGCCTGGGCCTTTTCCTGCTCCTGCTGCTCACCGGCAAAGCGCCAGGTCATGCCGCGGGGCCAAGTCATCTCATTCAGGGTACCCGTGAGCTCGGCGATGACGTCGTTGGCCAGGCGGCCGGACACGTCGGCCGTGAGGGTCACCACGCGTTTTTGATTGATGCGATGCACCCCGCCCAGGCCGCTGGCCAGTTCCACCTTGGCCACGCTGGTGAGGGGGATGGGCTCGCCATCCTGCCCGGCCACGGTGAGCCGGCGCACGGATTCCACGCTGGTGCGGTCCTTTTTGGGCAGCTTGGCGATGATGTCGTATTCTTCGTCGTTCTCGCGGTACACGCCCACCTTCACGCCGTTGAAGGCGGTTTTGATGGTGTAGGCGATGGTATAGGCGTCCAGCCCCAGCAGGGCGGCCTTTTCCTTGTCCACCCGCACGGCCAGTTCGGGCTTGCCGCGCAGCACGTTGTCGTTCACATCCACCAGGCCTGGGGTGGCTTCCAGCACTTTGCGCAGCTGTTGGGACATGGCGTCCAGGGCGGCCAGATCGTCACTCAGGATTTCCAGGTGCACGGGGTCCCCGGTGGGGGGGCCCTCCTCCTGTTTTTCCACGCGCACTTCCGCGCCCTTGATGGTTCCCTTGAGGATGTCGCGCAGTTCGGCCACGATCTCCGACGAGGGCCGGGAGCGGTCCTGTAAGTCCTTGAACTCCAGGGTAATGCGTGAGAGGTGCTCCCCGGAGCCGCCGGAGCTGAAGGGATCCCCCCCTTCGGACCCGGCCTGGGCAATGACGTAGAGAATATCCGGATACTGCCGCGCCACTTCCTCGGCCTGGCGCACCAGATTGTCCGAGGTGGCCAGATTGGTGCCCACCGGCGCCTTGATTTCGATGAAGGCCCGGTTGGGTTCGGTATCCGGAAAAAACTCCACCCCTTTTCCGAACAGGCCAAAGGCCGTGATGGACCCGAACAACGCCGCCACACACCCCAGGATTACCACCCCGCGATGGTTCAGGGCCCAGGTCAGCAGCCCAACGTAGCGCCGTTGCAGCCAGCCGGGCGACACTTCAGCGTCCTGGGCAGCACCCTGGGCAGCACCCTGGGCAGCGCCCTGGGCAGCGCCTTTTGGCACGGTCTGGTATTTGGCGGAAAGCACCGGGTTCACCACCAGGGCCACAAACAGCGACCCCAGCAGGGCAATGATGCAGGTGAGGGGCAGATAGGACATGAATTCGCCCATGATGCCCGGCCAGAACAGCATGGGAAAGAACGCCACCACCGTGGTGAGGGTGGAGGTGATCACCGGCCAGGCCACCTCCCCCGCCCCAAGCCTGGCGGCCTCAAAGCGGGAATGCCCCAGCTGCAGGTAGCGGTAAATGTTCTCCACCATCACAATGCCGTTGTCCACCAGCATGCCCAGGGCCAGGATGAGGGAGAACAGCACCACCATGTTCAGCGTCACGCCCAGCAGTTCCAGCACGGCAAAGGTCACCAGCATGGACAAGGGGATGGCCAGGGAGACGAACAGCGCGCTGCGGCCGCCAATGCCCACCAGCACCACCCCCAGCACCAGGATGAGGCTGGTGATGATGTTGTTTTCCAGGTCCGACACCATGCGCCGGATTTCCTTGGACTGGTCCGCCATGGCCTCGATATGCAACGTGGGCGGCAGCTGTGGCCGCATGTCCTCAATAATCTGTTTGACGGCATCGGTGATGAAAATGATGTTCTCGCCCGCGCGCTTCTTCACCTGAATGGTCACGCTGGGCTCGCCCTGAAAACGGCTGATGGTGGAAGGATCCTTGTTGGCGTCCCTGATCTCGGCCACATCGCGCAGGTACACAGGCTTGCCGTCGCGCACCAGGGCCACCAGGGAATTGATTTCCGCCGGGGTGCTGAACTCCTCGGGTACACGCACCTGGTACTTGCCCTCGCCAATATCCAGGGACCCCCCGGGCATGTTCACGTTGCCCTGGGAGACGGAATTGATGATGGTGGACACGGGCAGCCGGTAGAAGCCCACGCGGTCCAGGTCCAGCTCCACGTGGATTTCCCGGGTCAGCCCGCCGACGATGGGCGCCTCCAACACCCCGGGCACGGACTCAATGCGGTCCTGCAGGTCCTCCGCCAGGGTTTTCAACCGCTTGAGGGAAAACGGACCGGACAGGGCAATCTGCAGGATGGGCTCGTCGGAAAAGTTGGCCTCGGTCACCTCCGGATCGTCTTCCATGTCCTTGGGCAGATCTGCCTTGGCCTGATCCACCTTGTCCCGCACCTTCTGCAGGGCGTCGTCAATATCCACCGAGGGCAGGAACTTGATGGAAATGAAGGACAGCCCTTCCTCGGACGTGGATTTCATCTCCTCCACGTCCTTCAGCCCCTTGAGCTTTCGTTCCAGGGGCATGGTGACCAGGGTTTCCATGTCCTCGGGGGCCACGCCCTCATACGTGGTGGTGACGAACACGTACGGGATGGTGATGTCCGGCGAACTTTCCCGCGGCAGGGTGGCGTAGCTCATGGCCCCGAACAGAATGATGCCAAGCACGCTGATGAGCACCGCCCAGGGGCGGGACAGGGCAAGATTGGGGATGATCACTGGGCCACCACGTCCGCGCTGCCACCATCCTTAGCGGCCAGGGGCAGGTTCTGCACCGCCACGGGAATGCCGTCTTCCACGTCCTTGTGGCCGGTGACGATGAGCATATCCCCCGCCTTCAGGCCGTCCAGCACCTGCACGCGATCCTGGAAAATGTGGCCGATGGTGATGTGCCGGGCACGGGCCACGCCGTCTTCCACCACATACAGCAGCCGCTCGCCTCCCCGGTCCACTACGGCGAACAGGGGCGCGGTGATGGCGTCCGGAATATCGCGACGCACAAACGCCACCCGGGCGGCCATGCCTGGCCGGATGCGGCCATCGGCATTGTCCACCACCACCCGCACCTCGAAGGTTTTGGTGGCGGCATCCGCTTTGTATGCCACAAAGTCCACCACGCCTTCCCAGCGGTCAGTGCCGTGGGCATCGATGGTGGCCGTCACAGCCTGGCCCACCTGCAGGTGCCGGACGTCCAGCTCCGGCACGTTCACGGTGATGCGGATGGTGGACACGTTGACCATTTCGATGACCGGCTCGCCCCTGACCACGTATTCGCCGGGGTCCACGGCCACATCGTTGATACGGCCTGTGAAGGGCGCATGGATGACCGTGCGGGACAGGGACGTCTCCGCCTCGGCCACCTCGGCCCTGGCCACAGCCAGTTCCGTGAGGGCCTTGTCCTTTTCTTCCTGGGACAGCACGGCCTGGGAAAACAAGGCCTGGCGGCGGGTGGCAAGATCCTGCTTGTGGGCAAGCTCGGCCTTGGCCTTGGCCAACTGGGCAGCCAGCAACGCCGTATCGAGCCGCAACAGCTCCTGGCCCTGTCGCACCAGATCGCCCTTCTCCACCCCCACCCACTCCACGCGGCCTTCAGCGTCCATGGCCAGTTTGACATCCTGCAGGGCTGCGGTCTGTCCGGGCAGGACCAGCATGTCCTTGAAGGGACGCGGCGCCACCGGCTCCACCTGCACGTTCACACTGCGGGCAGCTGGCACCGCGGCTGCGGCAAGGGTGGTGTTGGCCTGGACAGCCTGCCCGTTGTGCTGAGCGGGCTGGGCGTGCGAGGGTGCCTCGCTGCAGCCGGCGGTGAGAGAAATCGCCACCAGGCAGAGGGCGGCGATGATGAACATCCTGTCCACGGCAAACTCCTTGCGTCCCCCGGATCAGGCCACCGCGGCGGCGGCGCCCACGGCACGGATGCCGGCCAGGGAGAACGTGGTGATGTGGTCGGCCAGCTGATCAAGATCCTGCAGATCGCGGCAGCGGCCGTCATCCAGATGCTTTTCAAAATTGCGGGCATACACGTAGTAGACAGCCTGGGCAAAAAGGCTCATGGTGCAACGGGAGATGACGCGCTCATTGTCCACAACCTCCTTCCCACAGGGCTCCAGCACGGCTTCAATGATGGTGCGCAGATATGCCTGGGACGGCCGGACGATGTTGTCCACCAGCACCCCGATATGTGGAGAGTCCCCAAACAGGGCTTCCAGCACGAAGCGGCCGTGCTCCTCGGTATAGTCGCCCTGCTCGTTGCAGAAGAGTCGGCACAGGATATTGTAGATCACGGTGCGCAGTCGTTGTTCCGGCGTGGGGTCCTCGGGCAGGCCCCGATCCAGGGGGTACCAGCGGGCCCCGCGCTCCAAGAGGCTGGCGACCACGGCGATGTACAGCCCATCCTTGTCCTGAAAATGGTAGTTCACCGCCGCCACATTGGCCTTGGCTGCGCTGCAAATGTCCCTGATGGTGGCCTTTTGGAATCCCTTTTCCAGAAAAATGGCCTCGGCAGCCTTGAGGATGCGGTCACGGGTGGAATCCTGCACCTCGCGGCGTGGCTGCAGGTACTGCTGCAAACTTCTGGCGTGCATGTTGGTATATGGCGGCACGGCAGGCTCCCGAACATTGATTGAAGCATCATGATTTCAAGTGGCAACTCAAGCGTTGTTTGTTCATATCAAGCAGTGTTCGAAGCTGTCAATGGTTGAATCATTGTTTTAATCAAATATTGTTCATCCCGAGCGCCACCAAGATCAAGCTGATGCGCTGCTCGATCATGCCTCGCCCCTTGCCAGACGAGGCCGGCGCGGCTAGGGTGGCCGCATGTCGCCGCGATATTCAGGCCCTTCCGGTTCATTCGACGAATTTGCCAATTCCCTGGCCTCGGAGGCCTTATCCGAGGCTGCGGACAACTTTTTCGGCCGCCGCGTGGCCTTGGAGCAGGAGGCCGAGCGCATCCGCCAGAAGGCCGTGGAACTGCACCGCCAGGCTGAACAAGCCCTGGACGCCGCCGCCCTCCTGGGCCGGCTGCTGCTGGACGAACAGGAAGCCCTGGCCTTTTTCAGGGCGGTGGGTGCGGAGATGGACCCGGCTGCCGTCTCCGCCCTGTATTGCTCCCTGCGCGGCCGGCCGGCACGGCTCCGGCAGTCGCGTCCCCGGGCCCTCACCCGCGCGGGCCGGTATGCGAGCCTCCTTCTTGCCGCCTACGCCCAGGCCCGCCAGGCCTTTGAGGAGTACCGCCTGGGACGCGTGGTACAGGAGGGATCCTCCCGTGCCCCCAAGCGCATGAGCCTGCATTATGAACAGGTGAAGGAGTGGTGCGACGAGCACAACTGCCGCATCCGTGAAGCAAATGCGGCCCAGGCGCCTTCGTGCGTCATAGGATTCTGCAAGCAGCTCATTGGCGATGGCGACCGGGAACGCATCATGGGCGGTGGCGCCCATGGCGGGTGCAGCATCGACGACTCCATGGCTCTGCATCCCCTGGAGTTCGAGTCCCTCAACCTGCAGTCGCTTCCCGTCCTGCCCTCCTCGGCCTCCCG
>JAIWOE010000116.1 GCA_020217165.1 Desulfovibrio sp.
AGACAATGAGCACCAGGCAGGCGATGATGTGCAGTGTGAGGACCAGGGTTTCCATCAATATGTCCGTGTCATGGGGTGAGGCCTTGCAGTGCGGGCTCAGGCCAAAACAATGCGGCTGAAGCTTTCCGCCTGCAAAGAGGCACCTCCTACCAACACACCATCCACATTGTCAAGGGAAATAATCTCCGCAGTGTTGTCCGGCTTCACGCTGCCGCCGTACAATATGCGCAGGTTGCTGCCTGTGGTCAGGAGCTGGGCAAGCTGCGCCCGCACCGTGGCGTGGGCCTCCAGGATTTCTGCTGGACCAGCCACCTTGCCCGTGCCAATGGCCCAGACCGGCTCATAGGCGATAGCCAGATCCGCCGCGGATACGTCTCCGGGCACCCCGGCCAGTCCTTCCTTCAGTTGCCGCGCCAGCACGGCCTGCAGCTGCCCGGCCTCACGCTCGGCAAGGGTTTCCCCGATGCACAGCACCACCTTGAGCCCCTGAGACAGGGCAAAGGCCGTCTTGCGGCCCACCAATTCATCGGATTCCCCCAGAATGTGCCGGCGTTCCGAATGTCCGGTGAGCACCCAGGTGGCCCCGGCATCCTTGAGCTGGCCCGGGGAGATTTCACCGGTAAAGGCGCCTTCCACCGCGGGATACAGGTCCTGCCCGCCCACGGCATAGCCATCGGCGCCGCCCAGGCAAGCGCTCACGCATTCTATGGCAGTAAACGGCGCGAACACCAGCACCTCTCGATCCGCCGGTGGCAGTCCCACGGCCAGCTTCAGGGAGGCGATGGTCATGGCCGCTTCTTCACGGGTTTTGTACATCTTCCAGTTTGCCGCCATCAGCTTTTTCATGGATTCCTCGATGGTCGTTGCATGTGGAATGACCGTCCGCACCGTGCAAGGCACGGACAAGCACCAGGGCATCTTCGCCGGTATCCGGATAATAGGCCTTGCGCACCCCGACCTGCGCAAATCCCGCACCGGCATACAGGGCCCGGGCGGCCGCATTGGTGACACGCACCTCCAGCACCACCTGTTTTATGCCCATTTGCTCGCCAATGCGCAAGACAAAGCCCAACAGCCGCCGGCCCAGCCCCTTGCGCCGCCAGTCCGGGGCGGTGGCAAGGTTGAGGATTTCCATCTCACCCCCGGCGTGGTAGAAGGAGCAGTAGGCCACCAGGACATGACCAGCCCTGACCCCCACCACCCGCACGCGGGATTCTTCCAGCAACTGGGCATACTGCGCCTCGGTCCAGGGGCAGGAAAAGCAGGCCCGCTCCAGGGCGGCCAGCTGGGGCACATCGGCCTGGCCCAGGCGTTCCAGTGTCAATGCGGCATCGTGTTCCGCTTTAGGATGTGATTTCATGGCTTCCCTGCCCCGTTCTCCTGCGTCCGTGCCATCCATCAGCCCATTGCCCCGTTCGCGGGCCGACCTGGCCCCCGTGGAGGTGGTGGAGGTGGTGGATTCCCGCAACCGTCCCCTGGCCGTCATGTCCCTGGCCGCGGTGCACGCCCAGCAACTCTTCCACCGCAGCGTGCTCATCCTGGTATACAACCCTCAGGGAAAACTCTATTTACAGCAACGCAGCCGCCGCAAAACCGTGTACCCGGGGCGCTGGGACGTCTCGGCCAGCGGGCACGTGCAGGCCGGGGAAAGCCTGGAAGACGCCGCCCGCCGCGAGCTCTTTGAGGAACTGGACATCCAGGTGGAGCGCCTTGCCTGCAAGCTGCAGGTGCCAGCCACGCCCCTGACCGGCTATGAGTTCGTCACCGTGTTCACCGCCGGCCGCATTCACGCCGTGCCTCGCCCCAATCCTGCGGAGCTGGACGGCGGCATGTTTGTGGATGCGGATGAGATGGAGTACCTGATCCAGGACTATCTGGACGTGCTGACGCCAGGGCTGGTGCATCTGCACGAACACGGCATGCTCTTCCCCAACCATTCCAACCACTCAAACCAGCACAATCATCAGGGCGAGGCCGCACCATTCACGCCGTGAGCTGCTCCAGCATGGCCTGGTGTACCTGACCGTTGGTGGCCAGGATGGACGGTGCGTCCAGGGTGAAGGGGACAGGGGAATCCGGGCTGCCTGGGCTGCCCGGGATGGGCAGGATGGGCGGGATGGGCGTGACCCTCCCCCCGGCCTCTTCCACCAGCAGCCAGCCAGCCGCCACGTCCCACGGTTTGAGGCCCAGCTCGTAAAAGGCTTCGTAATGGCCGGCGGCCACATAAGCCAAATCCAGGGCCGCGGCGCCATAGCGACGCAGGCCGCGGGTGGTGGCCAGCATGCGTTGAATCCAGCCGGCCAGCCGGGCGGCCAGGGCGGCATCCTCTGCCGAGGCATAGGGAAAGCCCGTGCAAACCAGCGAATCCTGCAGCCGTGCTGCGCCGGACACGGCCATGGGCCTGCCATTGCGAAAGGCCCCGCCGCCGCGCACCGCATGGAACATCTCATCCAGCACGGGGTTGTACACCGCAGCCAGATCCACACCGCTCCCGGTCCACAACCCCACGGAGACGGCCACAAAGGGCAGCCGGTGGGCAAAATTGGTGGTGCCATCCAGGGGATCGATGACCCAGCAGGGGCCGGCCAGGACAGCGGCACGGTCCACGCCATCGGCGCTTTCTTCCGCCAGAAAGTCCACCTGGGGGCACAACGCCGTCAAAGAGGCCTTGAGGGCGGCTTCCACGGCCAGGTCTGTCTCCGTCACCAGATCAATCCGCCCCTTGTGCTGCACGGTGCTGGGCTGGTGCCAGGCAGCGCGGATGAGGTCGCCGGCCTGGCGCACGCATTCCAGCAGGCCGGGCGCCAGGGCCTGTGCGGGAGGAAGCGGGGTGGGCATGGACATCAGTTGATGTACACGTTCTTGAAACGCTGCATTTCTTCCAGGGAGC
Source organism: Desulfovibrio sp. (assembly GCA_020217165.1). Lineage (GTDB taxonomy): Bacteria > Desulfobacterota > Desulfovibrionia > Desulfovibrionales > Desulfovibrionaceae > Megalodesulfovibrio. Next base: position 2,891 of record JAIWOE010000116.1, read on the forward strand.
GGCCTGTGCCGCGGACCACGGTGGTCAAGGGATCGTCATCCACATTGACGCGGATGTTGGTGCTGCGCTGGATGAGCTGATCCAGCCCCTTAAGCAGCGCCCCCCCGCCGGCCAGGAGGATGCCGTTGCGGGCCACGTCCACCACCAGCTCGGGGGGGGTCTTTTCCAGGGCCTTGCGCACGGCCCGCACGATGGTCTTGACCGGCTCCTGCAGGGCCTGGCGGACTTCCTCGTCCGTGGCCACCACCGATTTGGGGCCGCCGCCGATGATGTCCTTGCCGGGCACATTCATCTTGAGGGGTTCCGCCAGGGGATACGCGGAACCAATGCCGATCTTCACGGCCTCGGCCATGTTCTCGCTAATGAACAACTGGTGTTTTTCCTGAAAAAAGCGCTGTACGGTGGCATTCATCCAGTCTCCTGCGGCGCGCACACTTTCGGCGTAGGCAATGGCGCCCATGGAGATGACGGCCACTTCCGAGGTGCCGCCGCCAATATCCACCACCATGGTGCCCGTGGGCTCGTGGATGGGACAACCCGCGCCGATGGCCGCGGCCATGGGCTCCTCAATCATCAGCACTTCCCTGGCCCCGGCTTCCAGGCCCGATTCGATGACCGCGCGCTTTTCCACGGCTGTAATGCCCGTGGGCACGCAGATGACCATGCGTGGTTTGACAAACCTGAGGCCGGTGATGACCTTGTGGATAAAATACGAGATCATGGCCTTGGTGACGTCAAAATCCGCAATCACCCCGTCCTTCATGGGTCGGACGGTGGTAATGTTGCCCGGCGTGCGCCCCACCAGCTCCTTGGCTGCCGCCCCCACGGCGATGATGCGGTTGCTGGGGGTCTCGTAAGCCACCACGGACGGCTCGTTCAACACGATGCCTTGCTTGGGGGTGTAGAGCAACGTGTTGGCCGTGCCCAGGTCCATGGCCAGGTCCTTGCCCAGAAATCCCAGCAATCTGTTGAGAAACATACACGCTCCAGGGCGGATTCATGTCCCGCGCGTCACGTCCGCGCCGCAAGGGGAAGTATGAAGGATCAGGAAAACAGGTTCGCCTGGGTGATGGGCCGGGGGGCCTCCTGCAGGCGGTGTTTGAGATACAGGTTTTCCAAAAAAAGCGCCAGTTGGTCCGACACCATTTGCAGAAAAGTCTTCATGGCTGCATCAATGACCACAGGCTCTGGATGCGCCAACCCCAATACCCCGCGGGCAATGCGGTGCACCACCAGGGGCAGGCACACGGCGCTTTTGACCGGCGGGGTTTTGATTTTTTTGCCGAACAGCGGCGAAAGCTCCACCGTGGCCTCATGCTCCCCAGTGAAAAAGCTGACGTTGTTCTTGAACACCCAGCCCACAAGACCCATGCCGAAATCGAAAGATTCCTGCTCCTTGCCAGGGGGCAGCAGGGGCTTGGTGGTGCCCTCCAGGGTGTAGTGGGCCCCGGTGGAATCCCGCACGGCCAGGAACACGTGCTCGAACCCCGTGGTCTGCGACAACAGGGCCAGGGTCTGCTGCAGAAAATCCGGCCATCGGCTCAACTGACGACGCAGGGCCTGGATCTGCTGCAGGCACTGGTAGTAGCGGTTGTCGCATACGGTGGCCTCGCTCTCCTCGAAGCGATGCAGCAGGGACTGGGCATAGTCCGCAAACAGGTGCAGAATTTTCTGATCCTTCTCGCTGAAGCAGTGGGAGCGCTTGGAATCCACGCACACCACGCCCTCGGCCTGGCGCAAGGGACACCCCATGAACGCGCGGATGAGCTGGCGCTCGTCCTCATCGTAATATTCTATCTTGCCCTTTTTCTTGACAAGATCATTCACCAGCAGGGGCTGATTGTGACGCACCACCCAGCCGGCCAGGCCGCGGCCTGGCACCACCACCGCCGCTTCGACCAGGCGGTCTCCCAGGCTGAACCGCGAGGCCATGCGGTACTCGCCGGTCTTGGGATCCTGCAGGAACAGCACGGCGGAATAGGCGTCGAACACGCTGGAAATGATGCTCATGAGCCGGTCAAGGTGCGGGCTCTGGGCATGCAGGGCAGGGGAAGCGGTGGGGCGGGATGCATCCATGACGTTGCGACGGCTCCTCCATCAACGGCGACCACTCCGGGACTCCCGGCGCTGTGGCGGCGCTCCTGCCCCACCGCCCGGTTGTCATGCGGGCTGCCACAGGGGCTGCAGATCGGCGCCAGGCAATCACGCCACCGTTTCCAAATCCAATGACTTGTCGTCCAACCCTATGGGAAAACAGAGGGCGCTGTCAATATGGAGCATTTTTGAAAACTCCATACATTCAAGGAATATGCGTGTAAGGCGAACGTATTCTTCATGGATGTTTGATCTTTTCTTAACTTTTTCTAGCATGCCTGCCACCCAGCCCCGCCCTTCCGGCCGCAACTCCGGTCAAGGAGCCCTCGGTGATCCCCCGCGGCGCCTGCCTCCCCGGGTTGTGTCAAAAGCATCTCCCTTCGTGCACTGCCTGTGTCTTTATGACCCATTGTCTATTCCCGACGATTCACGCACCCTGCCAGGGCCGCCCGGGTTTTCCCCAACCGCGAACGCCGAACCTCGGGCCTGCATGGGACACAATGCCCCACTCATTCGCCCACCCTGCGAGGAGGTCTTTTTCCATCCCCCTTGCATTGCAGGCTTATTTGCAATGGATCGGTTTTTGCTGTATTGCCCTCTATTTCATTTCAAGTTCAGGGGGAGACTCATGTTGCTACGCGTTGCACTGTCGCTGGGACTGGTGGTTCTCATGCTTGTGGGACTCATGGCAGCATCCGGTGGCGAGACGCTCATCCTGGTCTTGTCCGGAGCTTCCATTATGGTGCTTCTCGGTACCTATTATCTGCTATGCAAGGCCTTTCATCCACTGCGCCATCTTATTCGCTGCACACAAGAAGTTGCCGCCGGAAACATGAATGTTGATTTGTCCATCAATTGCATTATGGAAACCGAGCAACTGAAGACTGCCATTCAAAACATGCTGGCCGTACTCAAGGAGAAGGTCGGCTTTTCCAATGCCATCATCTCCAATGTCATCACCCCCATGGTGGTAGTGTGCGAGGACGGCCGCATTAAATGGATGAATGAAAGCCTGCTCAAACTCCTGGAATATTCAGGGAAACCCGAAGATCATTACGGCAAGTCCTTTTCCCAGTTCTTTTATGGCGACAACCGCTCCACCGTCTCAGAACAAGCCATCAAGGAGCGCCAGCGCAAGTTCGCCAAGACCGAAGTGGTGTCCCAAAAAGGCAACACCAAGTACATTTCCGTGGCCTCCGCCCCCATTGTGGACCTGGATGGCAAGCTCATCGGCGGGTTTACCACCATCATGGACTTCACCAACACCGTGCGCAACGAACGCACCATCAACGCCCAGAAGGAAAGCCTGGCCAGGGCCGCCCAGGCAGCGGCCGGCATTGCCGCTGAGCTGGCGGGGGCCTCTGCCCAGCTGGAGCAGCAAACGCGCGCCGCGGGTAAGGGGGCGGACGAACAACGCAACCGCGCCCAGGAAGTGGCCAGCGCCCTGGAGCAGATGAACGCCACCATTCTGGAAGTGGCCTCCAGCGCCAACCATGCCGCCACCCGCGCCACCGAGGCCCAGGAAACGGCCAATTCCGGCGCCAGCATGGTGCACAAGGTGGTGGAATCCATGGACGGGCTGCACGCCAAGTCCGAAACCCTGGCCCGGGAAATGAGTGTGCTGGGGCAGCAGGCCGAAGGCATTGGGCAGATCATGACCGTCATCAACGACATTGCGGATCAGACCAATCTGCTGGCCCTGAACGCCGCCATCGAGGCAGCCCGGGCGGGGGACGCCGGCCGCGGCTTTGCTGTGGTGGCCGACGAGGTGCGCAAGCTGGCGGAAAAGACCATGCTCGCCACCAAGGAAGTGGGCAGCTACATTACCCAGATTCAGAACAGCGCCAGAACCAGCATTTCCGCCACCCAGGAAAATGCCAGCACCATCGGCGTCGTGGCTGGCCAAGTGCATGCCGCCGGGGACTCCCTGACTGCCATCCGGGATCTGGTGAAGGAAACCGCCGCCCAGGTGCAAAGCATTGCCGCCGCCAGCGAGGAGCAGTCCGCCGCCAGCGACGAAATCACCCGCTCCAGCAGCGAGATCGCCGACATCGCTTCCCAGGTGGTGGAGGCCATGACCGTGGCCCACACCAGTGTGGAGACCCTGGCAGAACTCTCCCACAAGCTCCAGGAAACCATGGCTAGCATGGACGAGAAGCACTGAAATTCTCTGCTCCTGCCTGATACAACAGCAAAAAACGGGAGGCTTCCCTCAAGGGGCCTCCCGCGCTCCCACCGGCCCGGGGCCAGTGTTGCATCCCTCGTGTCACGTCCCCGAAATAAGACGTCATCTTATTTCGGAGAGGACCGTCCGCCAACATGCGTGGATTTTGGCGGACTCACGGTGCCTGCGGCTCCGGGGCTCGCAGAAGGCCCAGTGATGCGCCCCCATATATAGACATATTTTGAGGACGCAACACTAGACCGGCTGGGCTTGCGGCGTACAGCCCGTGGAATCCAGGCCGCGCAACTCCTGCCAGCGATCCAGCCATTTGTAGAAGAATTTCACATCGTTCCCCATCACATTGCCCTGCCCTGCCCAGTTCAGGGCACTGCGCACGGACGTGCCCGAGTTCTGGCGATGCACGCACGTCACCGTGCCGCAGTACCAGACCTTCCATCCCGCCAGGCACAGCTGCAGGTCGTGGTCGGTGTCGTCAATCTGGGAGGGGGAATAGCGGATGTCGAACCAGGGCGCATCCTTCAGGGCCGCCACCCGCAGCAGGTGCTGGCAGCCCATGACCACGCGCGTTTCCCGTACCACATCGTACAGCCCGATGTCGTACTGCAGGTGCGGCGTGGGCAGGCTGACCCGGATGGCCTGCTCCGTGCTGACCGACACGTGCCGGTACAGGTACTGCAACAGGGGGCGCTCGCCAGGGAACACCACCTTGCAGCCCACGTTGCCCGCACGAGGATCCGCCTCCGCCACGGTGAGGAAATGCGCCAGCCAGTCCGGCTGCAGAAAGACATCGTCATCCAGAAACGCCACATACTCGCTCTGCTGCACCGCCGGCTGGCTCAGCAGCCAGTTGCGGGCCGCCGGCGCACCAACATTCACCGGCAATGCAATCAATTCCAGCTCGTTGTGGGGAAAGCGCTGCCGGGCATGCTCCACCACCTCCCGGCTGTGGTCACTGCAGCCGTTCAGCAGTACCAGGATGCGCGCCGGTCCTATCTCACAGCCGGCCAGGCTTTGCAGGGTTTCCCCCAGCACCGTGGCCTTGTTGAAACTGTACAGGCAGATGCAGACTGATTTTTCCTGCACCAATGCGTGATTGGGCACAAATGGCGCAGCGAGGGCCTGCATGCGCAAGGCATATGGCGTGGTGAAGGGGTCCAGAGCCCTGGCCTTGGCGTACAGCTCCTGGCAGGTCTCCAGGGCACCCTGCCGCCGCCACATCTCCGCGGCGCGACTGAGGGTGAAGGGGTCCCCCTGGGCCATGGGAGCCACCCGCTGCCACAGAGGCAGGGCATTGGCATCGTCCCCCATGGTGGCAAAGTGGTCGAAAAGCCGCTTTTCCCACAGCGGCGCCAGCACCTTGGGGCATTGGAAACGCTGCAGGGCGGCATCCGGCGCACGGCCTTCATACAGGTCCACCCGCAGCAGCAGGTCGGCAAAGAGCACGGCCATGGGGTGCCGGGCAAGCATGTTTTGGCAAATCCTGCGGAGCTCCTCGGCGTGGTGCTTAAAGAGGGCCCGGCGCACTTCCTCGTACACCTGCGGTTCCGGGTTGGTGGCCAGCAACACCTTGCGCACGGTGTCGATGTTGGGAAACAGGCCGGACTGACTGCCAATATGAAGAATATCCGGATCAAAGGGCGATAACTGCACCGCCGCCTTGACGGCCTGCTCAAACATGGCCGCCACCGGCCGTGGCAAGTGCATGGGTCCCTCGGCCAGCACCCGGTTGATGAACGCTGCCGCCAGGGGTGCGTCTATCTGAAATGTATTGAGATAATTGCGATAGCTCGCCGCGGCTTCGGCCAGGTCCAGGGCGCCGAACTCGCCGGTGGCGAGTTCCGGTTTTTTGGTGGACAATTGTTCATTCATGTGAGAGCCCCCTTGCGGTGCAGCGCGAGTTGTCCCTTAGTCATTGCAGCATTTCCAATGTGTTGCAATAGATAAATCGCACGGCGCCCAGCCTCGCAGACTGTGATTTGATGCAGAAGGCGCAGTTCGCCCTGCTCCGCAACCTTGAAGGCGGTCGCAACGCGATGTATATTGAGACGATTCGGCGTTCGCCCTTATATTGACAGACCACATCGGCCCATAAAAAGGACATTGCATGCCATACCCACGCGGGAAGACCATCTGTTTTATTGACAATGCGAACATCTATCGCGGAGTCGGCAAGGCTGGCTGGCGCATCGACTGGAAAAAACTGCAGGAGTTTATCGAGAAAGGCGGGCCTGTCTGGCAAACGTATCTTTTTGGCACGGACATGACGTCGCCCTCCGGCGCGGAGGCCTCCCCCTCCTCAAGCGACGCCTTTTACCACTTCGTGCGTAGCCAGCTGCATTGGCACGTGAAGCTCTACGAGCCCAGGTCCTATGTGACCACCTGCCGCAATTGCCAATATACCCGCTCCATGCTTGAAGAAAAAGGCGTGGACGTGGGCATTGCCACCAAGATGCTCATTTTGGCCCTGAACAAGGGCTACGATACCGCCATTCTCATGAGCGGCGACGGCGACCTCTACGAATGCGTCCACTACATCCTGAACCTGGGCATTCGCGTGGAGATCATCAGCTGGAAGGACCAGTTGGCGCGGGAGATGTTTGACATCGCATCCAACGTGACCTTTTTTGACGACATTCGCAGTGAAATCGAACTGATTCGCGAGGCCCGACCTGACACCCGCCCAGACTACCGCAACGACCGCGGCGCCGACTACGCCAACGACCGCAGCCTGGAAATTCGCCCCGGGCGGCCTAATTACCAGGAGTACCGCCCCGAGCTGAACAACGGCGAGGAACACGCCTCCGACGACTACGACGACCTGGCCGACTCTGGCTATGCCGAGGACGACGAGCCCTCTCCAGGCAATCGCTAAGCCAGCGTCCTTTTCCCCTCTTGGAGCGCATACACGGGAGGCGCCCTGCGGGGGTTCCTCCCGTGTATGTATGCATGTGGGTGTTGCGTTTGGTGTGGACACGCATTGTGCGGACGCAACACGAGGAATTACACCAAGCTCAGTACATGCTCGATGACCTTGTTCGGGTCCGCGTATGGCGCGCTCTGTTCCGTCACCAGTTCCACATCCAGCACTTCCACGCCAAACCGCCGGATTTTTTCCAGATACAGAGGATGCGGATACTTGCCACGACGAGTGTCGATGAACACGAAGTTCAGCAACCTGTCCCGCGCCGTGCTCTGGCTGCAACTTTTTTCTAAATAAAAGAGAAGATTACGGACGGCATCAAACAGGCCCATGCCCAGCATTTCCGGATCATGCCCCAAATTTGGCACATAGACCTTGGGACAGTTGGCCTCGGCAATGGCCGCCCCCACCCCGCGAGGCAACAGGTTGGCAATGAGGCTGGAATAGTAACTGCCCATGGGATAGCAAATGATCTCCGCCGTTTTGATAAGGTCCGACACCTTGCGCCGCACCTGGGGGGGCTCCACCTCCTCCGGGGGCAGGCCATCGTCGCGGAGGTCGCGCTCCCGGGTCAGGAACAGCCGCTTGATGGGACTGGTCAGGGGCTCAGCCTCCTTGCCCGTGAGATTGTGCTGACCGGGGATGATGGTCCCGTCGGTCAGTTCCGCGGCCAGATTCAGATCCATGTTGATCACCGGCCGCACAGCGCCCCGGGCCTCCACCAGCTTGGAGAACAGGTAGATTACCGGATCTATATGCCTGCCGTAATTGAAAAACCCCCCGGTGAGAATCAGGTTCCCAATGGACGCCCCGCGCAGCTCGAAGTTATCCGGCATGCGCTCGGAAAAAAACCGCAAGTGGCTGCGGATGAGCTTGCGCATGGGATCATGTATGCGGGTGATGAGGGGATCCTTGCCCTCGATGAGTTTGCGCAGGCGCTCGCGCAGGTCTGCCGGCTCGGCGTCCTTGGGGAAGCGGTAGGCAAAGAGGTCGAAGATCTGGGGATTGCCCTGCAGGGAACGGTCCGCCAGGGCCATGAGCCGGTTGCGCAGGTCCCCCACCCCGAGCATGTTGAAATGCTTTCGGATTTCCGCAGAGCTGCCCCCGGAGTCAAAAGGGGTGATAATGTGGATGGAATTGTGTGTATAGTTGATGAGTTCCTGGGAGAGGGCCTTGAGGGCCGTGCCTCCGGAAAAGAAGAGCACCCGAGGACCCAGATGCGGCGCCGTGCGGTAGCGGGCCACCTTGACCGGGTCTGGTACGCTTATATGGTGCGTGATTTGAATGCGTTGCATGGGGGGCGCTCCCGGCGCAGAGAGTGAAGGCGCGCCGTCCGCTCCGCATGGCGGCACGGACGGCGCAGGCTGCTGGCGTGACGCGCCAGTTTATTTGATGAGGGAGGCGCACCAGTCCGCGGCGGCGTCAAAATCCACCCCGCCGGAAAGTTCGTACACCGGGCAGCGGGCCAGCAGGGCGCGGTAGGCCTCCATGGTGTAGGGCGTTTCCTTGCCCGGGCCGTAGAACAGACCGGCCGGCTTCATGAAGGCGGGCATCAGGTCGTCCCGGGAGCCCAGGTCAATCTGGGCAATCTTCAGGGGCCCGCCATCACGGGTCCAGTTCAGCAGCACCAGCCCGCTCATGGCCGAGGCCAGAAGGAACTTGCCGGGGCCGAAGCACTCGTCGATGAAGGCGTCGTACTTGTGCTCCAAACTCCAGAGTTCGTCCAGGGGCAGGGACTCGAACTCCTCGCGCTCCTCCTCGGTCATCACCGATGTCAGATCCGGATTGTTGAGGATGGTGCCGGGGTTGATGCGCGGCATCTTGGCCACGCCGAACATGGAAATGCCTGTGGCGGGATCGTCATACGGCTCACCGCCCTTGACCATGAGGCGGTCGTTGGACACGAACTGCGTGCCCCGGCGCATGATGTGCAGTGCCAGGGTGGACTTGCCCATGCCCGAGAACCCGGCCAGGGCCAGCCCCCGCCCGTTGCGCGCCACACCTGCGGCGTGAAAGAGCAGGCTGCCGCCGTCCAGGCAATACTCGATGAAGCGGTTGTTGATGAAGTTGACAATCTGATTGTCATTCTGCAGGCACGGCCCCAGGGCCAGGTGCCGCCCTCCCCCAAAGGCAAACAGCAGTCCCGTGAGGCGCTTGCGCACCAGCCGACCGTCGGGGAGATCCAGGAATTCTTCCTTGATCTTGGTCTTGCCGGGATCCGGCTGCTTGGCGGAAAAGTCGATGCCCCGGGAAGCCAGGACCGCCGGGTCCGGAGCCG